>CAMIVJ010000174.1 GCA_946401765.1 uncultured bacterium
TTCGACACCGCAAGTGCGGACGGCGCTGACGTGAAGGTGTGGGCCGAGAACCTCGCCAATGGCGGCCGCCTCTGGCTCGACCTCGACTATTCATCGCCGAAGAAGCGGGTGAACGTTCTCTGCGTCGGCGACTCGATCACCCAGGGCAGCAACAGCTCCTACGGCAACTGGCGCACGGGCCTCATGAAGAAGCTCGCTGCGTCCGGCTACGAGCCGATGGCCAAGGGCCATCTGACGATTGAAAGCAACGACATCTGCGGCGCGGTCATGCCCGACGAGTGGATCCACCACGCCGGAATCAGCGCCCAGCGCCTCGTCACGAAGAACGGCGGCGGCACGATAGACCAGATCGAGAACACTCTAGACCAGGCGGGCGACGTCGACTTCGTGCTCGTCAAGCTCTGCACGAACGACATCAATTCCAACGGCTCCACCGCGGAGGAGCTCTTCCCCGTGTGGACGAATCTCGTGTGGAAGACCCTCAACCAGAAGCCGCACGCGAAGTTCATCGCAGGCGCGGTCGTGGACATCGCGTACGACGCGGCGAAGGACGCGAAGGTGGTCGCCTACAACACGGCGATGAAGAACGCGATCGAGGGCGGCATGTTCCCCGCGAAGCGCGCCTACTTCGCCGACCTCTACACGCCCTGCTGCCGCTACGACGCTGGCGGCAACTACATCACCGGCAGCTTCTACGCGAACAACAACCTTCATCCCGACTGGCCGGGCGAGGACAAGATGGCCGCCACGTACTGCGCGGCCATCGAGGCGGCGATTGCTGACGATCCCGACTTTGAGCCAGGTTCGGCCGACACGGGCGTTCCCACGACGAGCGGCATAGAGAACAACGTCCCTGCCGAATACCTTGCCGGCATGACGCGCGCCCGCGTCTTTGACATCGCGGCCAATCGCGGCCAGAACCTTGCGGGGCTTGGATACGTGCCGTATTCGTTCGAAGACGCAGCCGCTCCCGCGGCCAACCTCTCGCGCGTGGGCTACTACATCGAGCTTAAGCGCAGGAACGACGCGCAGAGCGACTTCCACGGGCTCACGCGCTGGATGTGGGTGTCGATGGACGCCTTCGGCAGCCGCACAATCGACGACGTGGCCATTCCGCTCACGACGATCAGCCACTGCGTTGTCTCGCGCCTGCGTGTGAAGACCAACATGCCCGGAATCGAATCGACCTCGGCGGACGAGAACAACGTGCGCGGCTGGGTTGAGTTCTGGCCCAGCCAGTACAACACAAGCGTCAGCGGCGATCCTTCGGCGCCTGCGAAGTCCTATGGATGCGACTGGAACGACATCCGCTCCGACAACATGAGCGGCTACGGCTGCATGCAGGTGCACCGCTTCACTCCAGGCGAGAGGAATGCCGCGCAGGTGATGTTCTGCTTCAACCGCTGGACGGCCACCGACGCGAACTACGAGATCGGCCTCGGCAACTTCTCGCATCAGCGCCTTGGCTCGATTGACTGGACGTGGAGCGGCGACTCGGGCAAGGGCGTGCTCGACACGATGACCGCCGCCGCGTACGAGGTGGCCAGAATCGAAATCTGGACGGCAGGCGTGCCGGCGAACGCGGCGTACGTGCGCGTCGACGAGGTTGTGCCGGGTGGCTCCGGAACGGCGACCGTGATGGGCACCGTGGAGAACTTCGGCGAAGGGGCGACATCCGCCACGCTCACGCTCGAGTGGTCCACCGATCCCGCTTTCGCGACGGTTGCGGGCTCCGCGAGCGTAGGCGAGGTGACGGAACCCGGTTCAGTGAGCGCAACGGCCACGGGCCTTGCCGCGGGGCAGACCTGGTACTTCCGCTTCACGAGCGTGAACAGCGAGAACGTTGTCGCGGCGAGCGATGCGTTCGATCTGAACGATGTGGTGTGGAGACCGCAGACGACGTCCGACCTCTGGACATCCGTCGCGTGGCAGAAGAACGGCGCAGGAGAGCACGTGGCGTTTAATCCTGCCTGGACGGCGTTCTTCGACGGCAACGAGCCCACGAAGGTCGCGTCCGTGCAGGTGCCGGAGGGCGTACAGGCCCAGCAGGTGGTGGTTGACGCGTCGCAGGACTACACGTTCTCCGGGGCGGGCTCCATCGGCTCCAGGCGGCTCGTGAAGGGCGGTTCCGGCACGCTCACCCTTGATTCTGCCGTGCTTGCGAACACGCCCGACATCGAAGTCCGGGGCGGCGTCGTAAAGGTCGGCGACAACGCGGTGAAGGGCGCGGTTGGCGGAGACGTTGGCACGGTCACGGTGAAGAGCGGCGCGCAGTTCGACGTGAACTACATCGACACGGCGAGCGGCAAAGACCGTGCGCGCGCGTCGATCACGAACAAGAAGAAGTTCGTGATCGAGGGCGAAGGCCCCGACGGAAAGGGCGCCATAACGTCGTCCAGGGCGAACACCTACTGGAGCAATCCGCTCGGAATCGTGGAGATGACGGGCGACGCCACGATCGGCGGCCAGGGACGTCTAGACCTTCGCGGCAGTTCGAGCGCCAACGCGGTGATTGGTCCGAGCGACGCCACTCTCACAGTGAAGGTCAGTCCTACCGAAGACTACGGCCTGTACCTTGAAGGCGGCAAGATCGACGTCGGCAAGGTCGTCGTGGCCGAAGAAGGAAAGCTTGGCTCCGGCGGAAGCGGCAACGTGTTCAACGTTCCGGACGGCATCGACCTCTACGGCCTCTTGAGGTTCTACAACGGCGATTCCTCCTGGAACACGGGCGGCATCCGCGCATACGGCACAAGCGCGCGCATAGGCAACAACAACGGCACGGCGTATCTGCGCACTCCGCTCACGGTGGAATCGGGCGCAAAGCTCACGATGGACGGCAGCGCCACGACGCGCTACAACGGCGTTGTCTCCAACAAGGGCGACATTGTGGTGAAGAGCGGCACGCACACCTTCGAGGGCGGAATGGACAGCGGCAGCGGCTCGAGCATCTCGATGACCGGCGGCACGATCTACCTCTCCGGCGCGGGTGACTACGGCGACGGCGAATACAATGTGTCGCTTTCGGGCGGCAGCTCGCTAGTACTCGGCGTCAACAACACCGGCGCCGCGATGCCCGGCTTCGGCAAGAACCAGCTCTCCGTCACGGTGAGCGCGCACACCGGCACGGTGTACTTCCACCCGGCGACTTCGGCGTCCATTGACGGACTCACGATCAGCGGCAAGGTGAGCAAGTTCTTCTCGCAGGGCCCGAACTCCTCCGGCATCGGGGCGGGTCCGATCGTAGACATCCAGGCGAACGACCTCGTGTTCTCGGCGGACAACTTCGAGATCGGCAACAGCAACGGGCGCGGCGAGCTCACTATCAAGGGCTCGGGTTCGCACGTCTCCGTGAAGGGCGTCTACAGCTGCTGGCGCGGCGCGCAGTACTATCCCGGCTCGCTGACGTTCAAGGACGGTCTCCTAGAGGTCGGAACGGACGGCATCCGGGAGGCGTGGGCGCAGCCGATGCGCACCGTCTTCAACATGGAGAGCGGCACGCTGCGCGCAACCGACAACTTCTCGATCGGCAAGGCCGGCATGACCGCCTCCTTCGGCAGCCCGAAGAAGGGCGGCGCCGTCACGCTTGATCTGAACGGCAAGACGGTGAAGTGGGGCACGGGCCTCAATGGCGCGAGCGACGTGACGCTCAAGGGCCCGGGCTCCTTCGCGCTGGACCGTCCCGGCATTCAGGGCATTCCCACTGGCAAGTGGACGGTCGACACCACGGGCGCGGTCGATTTCAGAAACGCGGCCGGTTTCGCTGGCGGGCTTTCGCTCGCTGAGAACGCGAACGTCACCCTCGACATCGCAGGAACGAACATGGTCGAGTTCCTGGCCTGGACGTGGCACGACAACGCATGGAACGTGCTGAAGCCGTACTTCGAGGCCGGTCAGCCCGTAGTTCCCTTCGTGGCGACGTCGCTCACTTACATCAACCGCGCATCGTCGCAGATCACAGACGTGAAGTACGGCAACGGTTCCGGCTTCAACTATCTGGGCGAGTTCTACGTGAGCGCCGAGCAGGCGGGAACGTGGTACTTCAGCCACAACGGTCTCACCCACAACGGCCTGCAGATCGACACGACGGAGCTTGACAGGGCTGGAAAGAACACCACCACCGAGAAGAGCATCTCGCTCACGGAAGGCTGGCACAAGTTCCTGATCTCCCTGTATGCCGATGCGGCGAATCCGACGATCGGCCCGAGGAGCGGAACGGAGTCATATATGTTCAAGGCGCCGGGCGATGGAGCGTACCGTCCCTTCGACACCACCACCGTGCCGATGCGCATGCGTTCGGATGCGACCGCGCGCACGAGCGTGAGGTGGCGCAAGTACATGAGCTACGGCGACAGCGCCTCTGTGTACGCCGACGCCGACGAAAGCAACTACGCAACGCTTGATACCGTGACCAACTCGCTGCAGGTCATCCATCAGAAATTCTCAACCGGTGTGAACGCTCCACTCGGCGGTGCGTCCGCCCGGTTCGACGGCTACTTCAAGGTTGCGCCGGAGCAGGAGGGTGTCTGGACGTTCAATGCGAAGTTTGACGACCGCATCGCGCTATCTGTCGATGGACGCCGCCTCTTTGCTGGCAACACTGGCACTGCCAGCATAACGCTCGGCGCCGGCTGGCATAAGTTCGATATCCGCACTGGCGACACGACGCCATCTGGAAACACGACATACGGTACGGGCGGTGGGCTGACCGATGCGGACGGCAACGTGGTGGCGCTTGAGTTCATGGTGAACGGTGGCTCCTACCATGCGTTCGACGAGCGCTATCTCCCGATCGCCTACACGCCCGGCGATGCGCAGAAGTTCGAGCAGTCCGGCCTGGGCGGAGTTACCGAGCTCGCCGCGGGATCGACCCTGTTGAACGCGCCGCGCGAGGGCGGCTGGTGCCCGATCTACGGAACGCTCAAGGGCGCGGGCACGCTCTCCGGTCCGTTCCGCTTCATCGGAGAGGACAACTGCTGGGAGATATCCGGTAGCCCGTCCAGAATCAAGCCAGAGAACACCGTCTCGTTCGAGAATGCGTCTGCCGACGCCCTTGCGGGACTCAAGCGCATAGACGTAAAGTTCAGCGCTGCGCCGAAGCGCGCCAGGTACGAGCTAGGACCGGCGCTTGGTGTCACGTCAGAGACGGTGCAGAACATTGCGCTTAACGTGACTGACGCCGCTGGCGCGAACTACAAGGACGACTTCGCCCTTGAAGTCAAAGACGCGAAGCTTGTTCTGCGCAACGCGCATCCTGGCGGCATGGTCATCCTCTTCCGCTAGCAGTCATAGCGCATTTGCCAATGGCAGGGACGGTTCCCAAACCGTCTGCATTGCGGACGCGCCATGGGCGCGTCCCTGCCATTTTTGCCGCAACTTTTCGGATTGTGGATATTAGAGTACAGCCTCTATAAGGTTCATTCTATGACGTTCATTCTTGCCCTGTGAAGCGAAATAGGGTATAATATGACTAATTTTTCAACCCGATTGTTGCAGAAAAAAGGAGTAGATGATGCATAAGTCGTGTGGAAGGCTTTTTATGTCCATTTTGGCGGGGGCGTGCTGCGTAGCGGCCTGGGGAGGTCCGGTCGAGCAGCAGGCGCCCGCGAGTGCGTACGCGTCGCCCGAGTTCCTCGCGGCGGCGGCTGACGGCCAGAGCGTGTTCGCCACGTGCGCCACCGGCGCCAAGGTGGCGAGGGTGGGCCTTGACGGGCGCATGCTCGGTGGATGGAGCCTTGAGAGCCGCGCCGTGAAGGGCGTCCGCGTGAACCCCACGGGCGTCGCGGCCAAGGGCGGCTTTGTGTACGTCACATGCGGCGTGCAGGCAGGCGAACTGCAGAAGTTCAAGGAGGACGGCACGTTCGTTGCGGCGGCGCAGGTGGGGCACTCCCCGTGCGCGCCCGTCGTCTCGCCCGACGGCAAGACCGTGTACGTGATGAACCGTTTCGCGGCAAAGGTGAGCGCTGTCGACGCTGCCACCATGAAGGTGACGCGCGTAATCGACGTGCTGCGCGAGCCGTTTGCGGCGGGCTTCGGCGAGGGCGGGCGTCTCCTCTTCGTCGCCAACATGCTTCCCTACTGCGCCGCCACGAACGACGTTGTGGCCGCGAGCGTGAGCGTGATAGAGTCCGCAACCGGCAAGGTGCGCCACGTGATGCTGCCGAACGGCTCCACTGGCGTTCGTGGCCTCGGCGTGTCGCCGGACGGCAAGAGCGTGTACGTGACGCACACGATGGGACGCTACCAGCTGCCCACCACGCAGCTCGAGCGCGGCTGGATGAACACCGCGGCGC
>CAMIVJ010000175.1 GCA_946401765.1 uncultured bacterium
CGCGCACTCTCCCGCCCGTCAAGGACTGGAAGTTCCACCTCGACCTCTGGCAGCATCCCGACGCCATTGCCCGCTGGCATGACGTGCCGATTGGAAGCGACGAATACCTGCGCCTGCTGCTGCCCTACAACAAGATGCTTGCCGACATGGGCCAGAAGACGATCACCACAACGCTCATCGACGAGGCATGGGGCCAGCAGACGTATGACCGTTTCCGCTCGTGCGTGCAGGCCACGAAGCGCGCGGACGGTTCGTGGACGTACGACTACACACTCTTCGACAAGATCGTGGAGAACATGGAGGCGGCCGGAGTGAAGGGGCAGATCGACTGCTATTCGATGCTCCCATGGTCGCTGAAGTTCCGCTACTTCGACGAGAAGTCCGGCCGCAGCGTGGCCCCTCGCATGGAGCCGGGGAGCGCGGAGTTCGAGGACTTCTGGGGACATCTTCTCGCGGACCTCTGCCGTCACACGAAGGCGAAGGGCTGGTTCGAGCGCACCAAGATCGCCCTCGACGAGCGTCCCGACAAGCTCATCAAGCCCGCTCTCGCCGTGCTGCGCAAGTATGCGCCTGGCATGGGTCTCGTGATGGCGTGCAACCATCCCTCCCAGCTCAACGCCGAGGCGTTCGACGTCTCGTACGGATATCGTCACGGCGAAGGTCTCGCCAAATACGCGTCCGAACGCCGCGCGCAGGGCAAGTTCACCACGTACTACGTGTGCTGCAGCCCGGCACGTCCCAACACGTTCGTGTTCAGCGACCCTGCGGAGAGCGCGTGGCTTGCGCCGCTTTCGGCGGCGATGGGGCTTGACGGCCTTCTCCGCTGGGCGTGGTGCAGCTGGGTGGAGAATCCCTTCGACAGCCAGGACTTCACCTCATGGCCTTCAGGCGACACGTCGCTCGTCTATCCCGGCCCGCGCCTTTCTCTGCGCGCGCTTCTGCTGCGCGACGGCATCGAGACGTTCGAGAAGGTTCAGATTCTCGGCAGGGACAACATCCCCGAGCTTAAGATCTTCACGGTGAAGCGCGGCGGCGAGGCAGGCGTGCACGCCGCAGACGTCCGCGCGCTTGACGCCGCCGTCAACAGGTGAAGAACCAAGACGCGCCAGCGCCCTGGACAGGAAAGCGCTGATGGCGCGGTAGATCCCACGGGCCTTTTCGCACGTGGCGGTGTAGATGGTGACGATTCCCTGCCGCGCATGGCGAGACAGCCTCGCGACGCACGACTGGAGGAGCGGACGGGAGGTGATGGCCTCGCGGTGCGTCCCGTCGCGGCGGTCGGGAAATTATGGTATAATATTGGGCATGAACATTGAATACACTGGTCGGTTGTACGAAGCGGCTAAGCTCCGACGCTTCGCCGGGAAAGTCTATGACAGGATTGTGCGCCCGTCGCGCATCATGATCATATTCTGTGTCGTGGGGCTTGCGGCCGAGGTTCTGATGTATTTGCGCGGCGGACATCTTGACTATTACCTTCTGTTTTTCTTTGCTATATTCGTCTTAGCCCTGAAGTTCAACAGGGCCCGGTACCAGAAGGCTTTCGATCTCGTCACCCGACGGCTCATGGGCGATTCAGACGAAGGGACAATTGTGATGACCGACGCCTGCTACGAGTTCCGCAGCGGCGGCAACGTCCTTCGCGTGGGCTGGCGGAATATTGGCTCCTGCTACTTGTTCCTCGACGGAGGGCTCGCGGTGCTGGAAGGAAAGATTCCGAGACTTCTTCTGCCATCCCTCGACGATCTCGGCGGTGCCAATGAAGAAGAGGTAAGGGCAATGCTTGAAAAGGCGGGCTTGAGAGACTATCGGCACTGCCGCAGCTATTGGTGGGTTCTTGTACTCCTCGTTGCTTTGGCGGGCGGTGCCGTCGCCCAGGTTGACCTGATGCAAACACGCGCAAAGATGTCTGCGTCGGGGAGCGTGGAATGCGGCAAAGATGACGACGAAGACGATGATTCGTGCGTCGATGATTCTTGCGACGAGGATAGAGGCAAGACATTCTCGTTGGGCGACATCAATTTCGACAGCCGCACGATTGACATCTACTATAAACTTGCAGAGACGCGATCACCGACGAACAGAAATCAGATATCCTACCAGGACTTCGCCAACATCGTAGCGGTCCTGCGCGAGCAGAGGAAGCCCAAGAAGGTGTTTATGATGCTTTCGATTGCCGATGTCAATGCGCCGGAGCGCCCGCTTGAGATGTTGTCGACTTTGACGAATAGTCGGCTTTCCGTCAAACTTATTCTCCGCGACTGCACAAATCTTACGGACGTCGCGATGCTGGGGCGCGTCCCGATGTCCTGGCTTTGCCTGAGCAGCTGCCCGGTCAACGAGATTCGCGGCCTTGAACAGTGTCCGCTTGAATTGCTCGATATTGACAGCTGTCCCGTCAAGTCCATTGACGATATTTGCCCTTTGCCAAATTTGAAGGAGATGCGTATAGCCGATACGCCTATGGCGCAGCCGACCAAGGAGGCGCTTCGCGCGCGCTGGAAGAATCTCGACTACCTGCAGTTTGCTCCTGGGAACGAAAACGGGTCGTCGGAGTACGTCATGATATCCCTGTTCTCCGAGACGGAGCGCTTTCAGGCGGCGGTTGCGGAGGCGGACCGCGTGGTGATACGCGACGGCGGGTTCGGATGCTGCACGAAACCCGAGAGCGATCCGGTGCTACTTGAGCTTAGGGAGCCGAAGGAGATAGCCGAGCTGCGCGGAATCTTCAAGTTCAAGGACCTTGGCAGCAATGGAGGCTGCATGTGCTGCGGACATCCCGGCATCGACTGGTGGAAGGGCGATGAGCTTCTTGCGCGCACGGCAGTCCAGCATCTCAAGGCGCTTCGCTGGAAGCGTTTCCACGGCGATGCGCAACTCACCCAGGAAGCTGAGAATGCGCTGACGGCCTGGTTCGCCGCCCGCAACATCAAAACCGCCAAGTAACGCGGCGGCAAGCGAAGGGAGTAGATGAAGGATGCGGAGACTGATAAAGGTAATTCTCGTCTCATCCCTCGCGCTGGTGATGTTTGAGGCGATGGCTGGAGGACCTTCGGCGCGCAAAGACGTACAGGCTGCTAAAACGTTGAATACGACGAATGCGGCGGATATTGTTAGGCGTTGGTGCCGTAGTCCGGCCGCTTTCGTGAAATACGAGGAACTGTCCATTCCAATGCAGTGCGGGCCGATTCCTGACGACGTTCAATCAGCATGCCGTATTCTGGCGTTGAAGAATCCAGATGTGCTTCTGGCGGCGTATTCGGTTCTGATCTTGCGCGACTATGAATACAGGTTTAGAGACTTTGGTCAATATCCGCCTACGCATATCGATCCCGCGATTCCATGGGAAATCGCAAGATGGACTTTGAGTAGGCTTGGACTCATCTGGGAGTTAAGGCGTGCTGAAGACGAAGGCGTCGAGATCGGGATTTCTCCATACGTTGACGGCATTCTTGGGAGGTACGAGGAAATCTTCAAGGATGATCTGTATGGGATGGAGCTTGTCGCACGGGTGAAAGTGTTGCGCGACAAGTTGAATTACAGGTACATGTGTCAAAGGCTGGACACTTTCCGGGAGTCGATTCCGTCCGTGGATGATGTAAGGGAGTATAGATTTTGGGAGGGAAAGGATTTTTCATTTAGAAGCGTTCGCACAAATGACGTCTGTCGTGGTAGCTTCGTCTGTCTGCATAAGGTGGAAAAGAGCGTTGGCGACAAGGTCCTGCAGTTGCTCGCATCGGCGCGGGGTAACAGCGGATGGCGGCATTCTTATGGTGAAGATTATCCATTCCGTTTTCGAGAATTGGATTGTGTTTTGCAAAATGGCGATACGGTGACCATCAAGGTGCGAATCAATGATGGGCTCACATCTGGCTTCATTATCTGCTCGGCACGTCCGTGCTGGGACAGTCTTGTATGTCCGCCTCAAGAGATTTGGCGAGAATTGTCGGAAATCTTCTTGAAGGTGTCAGGGGAGGCGTCCGGTTCCGTACACGCTTGGTACAGGAGCCGCCCTCTGCCATGTTCATATCGCGTGGGCGATGGCCCAGATGGAGGAACGCTTTCCGGGGTCGCAAGGCTTTTTTACGGCGACGCTTCCAGATGGCCGGTAATACATTCTGCGAACAATGGGCTTCTGACAGATCCAAATAAAGTAAGGCCCGGCTTGACATTGACGATACCAAGATTTCAGAATGATTCGACGGCGGCGCGAGTGGGTACACGTACGGAACCAAGCCCTGCGGCGGCAAGCGAAAGGAGTAGATGAACCATGAAGAAACTGACAAAAGCAATTCTCGTCCTATTTCTCGCGATGGGTGCGGCGGTGGCGGCAAGTCTATTGCTTGACATTCCCGGCGGCAAGAGGTTTAAACGCTACTGCTCTTATCCAGACATGAAAGCGCTGATGGACGCGGAGAAGGACGACATTACGGCTTGGGGATAGTCCAGTGGTTGAATTTCTTGCGTTGGTGTGGTGGAAATGATATACTTCAACGCATGAAAAACAAGAGAGAAATGTCTTTTCTGCTGTCTGCTGCGGTGCTGGCTATCGCATGCCAGAGCATGGCGGCGGTGCCGTCCCTGAAAGGTTCGGCCGAACCCGCAGGCGCGATGGGGCTCAAGGTGCGTCCGCTTGCGTCGGCGCAGGCGGTGCCAGCGCCCACGCCCGAGGCGAAGCGCTATGGCTGGACGCGCGGCGAGGAAAGCGGCGAAGTGACGCACCATGACGTGCGCGAGATATGGCTGCTGCACGAGCGCGGCTGCCATTGGAAGGACCGCAAGGGCAACGAGCTAACGCTCGCCACGGTCTCTTCGCTCTGCCCCGAGTTTGAGTACGACCACGAGGAGCGCGCAAAGATCGAGGCGGCGATAAAGGAGGGCACCGCCGCGTTCAAGGAGCCCACGAACGAACAGCTCGCGAAGTGGGCTTCACAGTTCACCGGCAAGCAGATTGCGTCCGATGCCATTTCGTCATTCGCCGCGAGCGGAGTTCTTGAGGCGAAGCTCGTGGACTTCGGCGGGGGCGCGCGCTGCGCGGCCTTCTTCAAGTCGAAGGACGGCGCATGGCGCTACGCGGAGTTCCTCTTCGCCCAGGAGGCGAAAGAGAGGGACGCCCAGCGCCTCATGAAGCAGTTCCTCGCCGGTGTGGTTGTGGACAAGACGAAGTCCGCCGCCGCAGGTGGCATAACAACCGAGGGCAAGTGGACCACCATGAAGGTGCCGGGCTACATCTTCAAGACGGACCTTCCCCCCTCGCAGCGCGGCGCGTTCCTCAAGGACACCTCGCGCTATATGGTGGCCATGCAGTCTGCATACCGCCGCTATGTGCCGCCGCAGCGCGAGCTCGTCGATTCCACGATCCGCGTGTTCGCGGAGAAGGCCGACTACGACGCATACGCCAAGGACACCACCGGCGAAGGCAACACCCGCTCCATCGGCCTTTGGAATCCCTCGCACGAGGAGCTTCTCATCCTCAACCAGGGCAAGGACGTGGCCGAACGCCGCGAGACGATGAAGATCATGCGCCATGAGGCGTTCCACCAGTACCTCTTCTACGCCACCGGCAACGGGAACCACGCCATGTGGTTCAACGAGGGCCACGCGTGCTTCTTCGAGAACGTGATGTACAGCCCCAAGAAGAACACGGTGCGCTTCTACGAGGACCTCAAAGACCGCCGCGCCGGTGCCGTGGCCGAGGATCCAGAGAAGTACGCGAACCTCGTTCCGAAGATCTTATACATGGATCGCTCCGCCTTCTACGGTGGCTCTCTTCAGGTCGTGAACGACAAGTACACCGCCGCGTGGGCAGTCACGTACTTCCTCGAGAAGGGCGCGCCTTCGTTTGAGGAGTTCGCCGCCTACCGTAACGTGCTGCCCACGTATCTGAAGGAGACCGCTGCCGGCAAGAGCTGGGAAGAGGCCACGAAGATCGCGTGGGAAGGGCTGGAGGCGGGTTTCCCTGCGGCGTTCATGAAGTTCTGGAACAAGCGCGCCGGCGCTCGCAACTACGAGCCGCCCGAGTCAAAGGCAAAGTGACCATTCCCACTCCCCACGAACCACGAGCCACTCTCCACGAACCACGAACCACGAATCACGGGCCACGAATCACGGGCCACGAATCACGAATCACGCACCCGCAGCGTCCTGCCATTGGCGCGTCGATTGTCAAAGCGATTGTTCTCGTTCTTGAACGAAGAGTTCGGGTATGGACCTTCTTCGCCGATTGAGACCATTATGCCGTTTGGCGCCACTGGGCT
>CAMIVJ010000176.1 GCA_946401765.1 uncultured bacterium
CCTTCACGACGTTCACGTCAAAGCACGTGCCCAGCCTCACGGGGTCGCCCAGAACGGGATTGCCCGCGTATTTGACCCATCCATTCCCCTTCTGTGCCGCAGCGTCCTCCACGGCCAGCGAAGAGATCGCCACGCTCGCCGCCACCGCGGCGACGCAGCCAGCCAACTTCTTGAACTGCATAGTTAGCTCCTTGTTTTGCTGAAGATCAACGCACGAGAATCACCATACCTGAGGCATTGTAGATGCCGTCGCCGCGGATCTCAAGAGAGACGCGCGGCCTGTCGCATTTGACGGAGAGCGTGTCGACGCCGGCAGGCGGCGCATCCTCAGGCCATTCGACTAGCTGCCGAATGTTGAGGGTTCTCTCTCCCAAAGCCAGCGTCACAGAGGCATCCTCCGCAAACGAAAGCGCGCAGTTCGCCACAAGGCTGGCGGTCGGCCACGTGACGTTGTATCCGGAGATGTCGAGCGTAGCACCGTCCTGCAGCTGGACGCTGGGGAAATAGCGCGTAGCCGGCGTGAAGCGTCCCTTCACCTTGATCGGCGACGAGAGCTTGCCCCCTGTGACGTAGCCTTCAGGACACCGAACGGCGAGATCCGCCATCGTCAGGTCGCCGCAGTCGATGTTGAGCTTTGAGGAAATGTCGAACGAGCAGGTCGAGCAGTCGATTGCACCATTCTTTTCCAGATTAAACACGCCGTCTCCTGTCACGACGATATTTCCGTTCGTAGCCAAGGATGTGAATATCTGCCAAGCGCCGTTGTGGAAGTTGATGTTCAGCGTATGTCCGCCAAGGTCAAGCAGCGGACTCTTGGTATCGCTTGATGTGTACACCTCGACCGTCGAATCGTCCGTGAGGTGAATTACCGGATTGAAGAGATAAGTGTTATTAGGCGATGCAACTGAAGAGGTGAGCGTGCCTCCGTGCAGATTGATCGTGTGATACCCCCATTCGTAGGTGCCACCCGAATCAAGCGTCCCGTCCTTGCGCACGTCAAGCGTAAGCAGACTTCCGAAGAACGACCCTCGGTTCACTGTGTTGATGCTGCCGGGTACACCAGCCTTGAGAGTGCCGGACTCGATATCGGTGCCACCGGAATACGTCTGCGGATACTTGGTCGCGACGAGCGTTCCCGCGCCGGACTTGAAGAGGCGCAAGTTGCCGGTGATCGCACAGTTCGCGTTCTCGCACACCAGGCCTTCGGGAATCGCGAAGCGCAGTTCGGCGGGATCGCCAGAAGGAGATGATGTGATGGTGCCGGCGGAAGGCACTCCGGAAAGAACGAGCGAATAGCCGGCCAGCTCGATCGTGCCGTCAAGGTCTATGTTGCCGAGTCCGCTCCAATCGCAGTCACCCGCAAGAGTGCTGTCGATGAACTTCGCCTTGCTCCAGAGCCGATCTTCGGCAGAGGCAACGCTGAACGCCAGGCTGCCGCCGAACGTGGCCTCCGTCACGCCGGCAAGGGGAAGGGTCGTGGCGGGAAGCACGTCGCCGAGATAGTTGAAGCACTCCCAGTTCGCGGCATTTGCGAGCTCAACGCTCGCACCGCCCATCCAGGTGGCGGTGATGGGGAGCAGAGGGTCACACGTCATTACATCCGATACCGCCACGCCCACAAGCGCCTCTTCACTCTCCGCATCGCCCGCCACGAGCGAACCACCCGCGGTAGGTGTGACGAACTTCGCGCTAACTCGGTCGAGAAATCCCGCCACGCCATCAGACCTCTTGACGGGAACGTAATCGAGCAGCGGATTTCCGTCCGCCCCGTAGATCGTAAGATGGTACCACCATCCGTAGTTTCCGCTGCCGGACGTATTGTCGGTGGGCAGACGCCCAACGAGTATGTTTAGAGCGCTAACGCCAAGCGGATCCGTGCACCATGTGGAGTTGCCGGTTTGCGGATTCAGAGCCACGCCGTTGCAGCGCACTGCACCGTCCAAAGCTTCGATCTCGTTGCGCACGTTCGCGGTGAGATTGAAGAACTTGTACGTGTATTTTCCATTGGTGAATTGCCCGAGCATCACATAAGTAGCGCTGCCGCCAAGGCAGAAGCGGAAGCCGCAGTTGGATGCGTTCGAGCCGATGCCAGAACCAAGGAACGCCGAATACTTATTCGAGTATCCTGTGCAATAGTAGCCGAAGTCGCAACCGTGGGAAAGATAGTCGCGGATGCCGGTGTCGATCGTGTCGTCGTCGGAATCAAGCTGGACGCGTTCGAGCATCGTATAGCGGTTGGCGATGAACACGCGAAACACGTGTCCTGTGTCGAGTCCACGTTCCACGAGATCGACCGTGTAGGTGCCGCCCTCTTCTGGAATCGATTCGCAAAGTTCCAAGCTGTTGTTCCATGAGGCCACGTCTTCGCCACCATTGCCCGTGCCGTATGCAAGAAGCAACTTTGATCCTGTGCCGTAGCCCGGGTTTACCTTGACAGTCAGCTTTGCGCCGTCCGTCGTATCAAGCGTCACAGTCGCCGGTTTCTTCGCGAGCCGAGGGAAGGAGCGGAGGCCGCCGATGGCGCACACTATCGCATCCGTGTCGTTCGTCACGGCACCCGCGTCAAACGCGCCACCGCCGCTCGGCGTCACGAAACGGCCCGTGGCCTTGTCAAGGAAACCTCCCACGTTATCTGACTTTCTGGAGACAGGCACATAGTCGAGAAGAGGACTGCCGTCTTGCCCGAAGAGACGCAGATAGTACCATCTGGACTGTACCTTCAACTCTGTTTCGTTCGCGAAACGTCCCATGTGGATGTTCTCACCGGATTCGCCAAGCGGAGTCGCCCACTTCTTTGCGCCGGTGGTTGCGGCCTGCGTCGTTCCGTTTAAGACCACCGCATTGTTTCTAAACTTCCATACATTTGGCACAGCCGTGTTTAGCGTAAGCACGTTTGAATATGTGTACTGACCATTGACACGCTGCATGAAATAGCATTTCGCCGCAGAACCGGCGTGTATAAGTCCGAAACCCGGCTGAGTTGCACTAGGCCAAAGCGACGCCAGTGCCGAAGGATACTTCGTTCCGCTCCAAGGCTTGGAGTATTGGCTCAGCTCGAGAGCCCAGCACTGATTGTCAGGGATACCGGTGTCGTGGTCGGAATTGGTGCCGTTCTGTTCGACATAATCGAGAAGAGCGTAGTCCGAAGAAGTCGCGAACAGGCGGAAGCAGGCATCAGCTGGAACGCCGAGATCCGAGAATGGAATGGTGAACTCGGCACCTTCGGCAGGCACAGACTCGCTGAGCGTGTACGCATACGCCCACGCATCACGCGCAACTCCAAGGTCGGCTCGGAGGAACATGCTAGAGGCCGCTGTGGAAGTGTCGTACGCGAGCTCGAGCTTCATACCCTCAAGGCATCCCGCAGGAACAGTCACCTTCAGTGCGGTCGCGTCATCGGTGACGTCCAAGGTCGGCGTCTCGTCCGCGAAAAGCGGAATGAACGCGCTTGCAGCAATCGCAATCGCCGAAACGAACATCTTCGTCAGTTTGCAGTTCATCATTCACGTCCTTTCGTGTAATTTTTTGAGACCACACCATTATATCACCCCCCCCCCTGAAATCAAGCGTGAATTTGCAATTATCGGAATTTTTCCACCACGCAGTCAAGGAGGGGTGAAGATGGTGAAGGCGATAGGTCAGGGTTTAGACTTGCCGCCCTTCGTCTTGATGTTCGCATGGTAGGTCGTTTCCAATGCCTTCATCCGATCACGCATCCGCGCAAGGGGATTGGACTCAAACGCCTTTCCAAAGACCTCTCCATATTTGGCGAGCATCTTCCGGCTCTCCGCGACGGCATCGCCAAGGCGACGATCCGCCGCACATCCGTTTTCGGGAGTGGAAATCCACTTCTCCTCGAACGCGGCCATCTTCTCGTAAAGGGCGTTGGCCTTGTACCGGGGACGCGCCGCCTTGAAATCCTCCGTCCAGCCCGGCAGCAAACACAGCAGCAGTATTCTTTTTCGGCGGTTTTTGGTTTAGTTGATGAGACAGCGCAGGATCAACGCAATTTCAAAAGCTCTTCTGCGTCGATAAGAGCGGAGAAATAACCATCTTCGCGAATCTGCGGGTCAAGTTGTCCCTGATAGACAAGGGCCGTGCGAACAGACACTCCCCTGCGCACACGAAGCCGCGACACCTTTTCTTCAACCTCCTTCACGACAGCGACTCCAATCCTTCGCTTGCGCTTCACCTCCACGACATAATAGGTCTTGGGCGTCTGGATGAGAAGATCTATCTGCACGCCAGGCCCGTTTCGCACCGATGCCGCCCTCCTGTATGGAGCGATGGAAATCACCCTCGCCCGATCAAGTCCGAGCCTTTCGTAGAACTCGGGCAGATGGTTCAGCATGAGGCTCTCGAACTGAAGCCCCATTATCGCGTCCCATTCGGGAAGTTCGGCAAGCGGAGGAGCGGCATAGACTCCCTTCAGAATCGCCTCGCGATGCGGCTCTACATAACGCAGGTAAAAGCGCGAGTAGTTGTCCTTGATGCGATAGCGCAACGCCAGCGCCTTTGCGCCGGTCTCGGGGTTGACACCGGTGTCGCAGGCGATGAACCCCGCCTTCTCCAATTCGTCCAGATGTTCCGAAACATGTCCGTTCTTCACCATCCCGACGTCCTGTGAAATCTCGCTCACCGTCCTCGGGCCGCAGCGAAGCGAAAACATGATCTTCCGCTTGACTGCATGCGACTCCCCGAATACGTCGTTGAATATCCTGTCGAAGTCGCTGAAGAGGTAGCCACCCGACGTGAAACTCAGCCGACGGACATTCTCGTCCGCCGAA
Organism: uncultured bacterium; assembly: GCA_946401765.1. Taxonomy (GTDB): domain Bacteria; phylum Verrucomicrobiota; class Kiritimatiellia; order RFP12; family UBA1067; genus RUG572. Next base: position 4,788 of record CAMIVJ010000176.1, read on the forward strand.
AGCCTCGGATTGATTTCCTCGAGATATCGCGGAACCGCGCCCGTCACGGAAAGGACGTCGAAGAACTCCCCGCAGTCAAGATGCCTCGCGGCGCGTCCCCAGAATCCGACGCAGTCGTCAAGCCGCATCTCCTCCAACACGAACTCAATTGAAATCCGCCCGACGAAACCCGTGTTGTTGAGTATGTTGCGCTGAATCCAGGCGGACACGCTGCCGCAGACGAAGAACACCAGGTTATCCCTTTTGGAGAGGGACAGGTCCCAGAGGTTCTTCAACTCGCCGGGGAAAGAGGGATCGTATTTGCCCATCCATGAAATCTCGTCCAGCAGAACGACTGTCCTCGCCCGCCCGCGAACGGCGTCCGCAAGGAGCGCAAAGGCCTGCTGCCAGCTCTCCGCCGAACCTCGCGTCCGCCCCGTCTGCATGGAAAGGCGCTCGCAGAACGAATCCAGCTGACGCTGGTTTGTCATCTTCTCGTCGGGAGGGAGACCGCTGATTTCAATGAACCGGCATCCGCTGCGCGATGCGAACTCCTCGATCAGCGTGGACTTGCCAATGCGACGGCGCCCGCGGCAGACAACAAACGACGACGTGCGTTTCTCCCACAACCCGGAAAGAACCGCCAGCTCCTTTGCGCGACCTATGAACCGTGATTTCGACTTCATCGCATCAACCTTCCTCTTCTCCAAGAAATGTACAAGGAGATTCTATCAAAAGGAGCGCGTCCTGTCAACCTCTAGAGGGCACGAATTGTTGATTTATGACAATCTGTGCCCTACTGCCATGTTGCTAATGCCAATGTTGCCAATTCCCAATTGGCATTGGGCATTGGCAACACTGGCAACATTTCCATATTCCCATAATTTCATATTTCCACATTTCCACAGTTTCACATTCAACATCGTCTCCTCACTTACTTTTTCCGGAAGCTCTTGAGATGCTTTACATATTCCGCCGCGCCGCCCTGGCGGTAGCCGGTCTTGCCGATCTTCTTGCCGTTGCCGTCGAGGATGAGCGCCGTGGGAAAGCCCCTGATGCCGTATTTCTTCGTCAGCTTTTCGTTAACGGCTTTCGCGTGGTCCGAGAGGAGGACCTTGTTCTCCGGCGAATCGATGAACACGAGAACGTAGTCGTCCATCACGCCCGCCACGAACAGCGGATCGGACAAGACTTCCTTCTCCAGCTTCTTGCACCAGTAACACCAGTCGCTGCCGGAGAAGCAGGCGTAGACGAGCTTGCCCTCGGCCTTCGCCTTGGCGAGCGCCTCGTCGAGGTTGTCGGTGAAGCCGCGCGGCGTGGACGATTTTGCCTTGACCAAACTCACGGAATCTACGATGCCGAGCTTAGGGTCGGGCGCAGGCGAGGGCTCTGGCTCAAGCACCTTCGCCTTCTTGCCGTCCTCTTCCTTGTTCGCGAAAAGCACGTTCACTGGAATGTCGCAGATGAAGAACGAGTTGTTTCGCG
>CAMIVJ010000177.1 GCA_946401765.1 uncultured bacterium
GTGAGCGGCGTCACGAACTCGGCCGCGTGCGCCGTCATCACCACGTGCACGCTGTCGCCGTTCTTCACGAACTGGCGCACCAGCTCGCACGCCTTGTACGCCGCAATGCTGCCGGTAACGCCTATGACTATCGTTCTCATGCGGAAAATGATACCATATTCCCGCCTCCAAATGCAAGGCGGGATGTGAGAGTTTGAAAGTTTCGGGGTTTCGGGTTTCGGAGGTAAACGCAAACACGCAACCATCGACGCAGTTGCACATCCGCTAACAGGCGTCAATCCACGATCTGGCAGGCTTCTTTCAGGCGCGTGGCGAGAGAGTGGGCGAAGCGGCGCACTTCAAGAAGGTCGACTTCGGGATGTTTTCTGTAGTAGGCGATCTTCGCGGTGGGAAGTTCGCTCATTGGCACGAGCTCGCAGGCCTCAAGGAGGTTCGCCGCAACCTCGCAGGCGTCGAGAAGAGGCTTCCTGTCCATCTTGCGGTCTGCAAACGTCGAGGCCTTGGCGTTTGCGTCGAGCGCCGCGCGGATGAGCCTCAGCGCCTTGTCCGCCTTGCCTTCGCGGTTTGGGTTCGGTGCCACGACCGCGCACTTCTCGCCGCGGTTCCTGAAGCATCCGAACATCGCCGCGATGGTGCCGGCGTCTCGTATCGTGCCGTCGGGATAGAAGATGCCGTGCTCGTCGAAGCAGCGGCCGGAGATGATCAGGTTGAAGAGCACCCAGCCCATCTTGTATTCGTGGCACAGCCGCAGGGCCATCTCGTAGGAGTTTGCGCGGGCAAGGCATCCTGTCTCCGTCTGCAACACCTGCTTGCCGAGCTTTTCGCCCCACTGGACGGCCCTGGCGTAGTTGCTTCGCCCGCCTCCGAGCGTGTCGCTGTAGTCGTGGAACGATATGACGTCCAGCCTCTCCGCCGTCGTCTGCTCGATCTCGAACGCAGTGGTGTAGCCCACCGTGAACAGGCAGTTCGGCGCGAGCTTCCGCGCAAGGTCTATTTCGCGCCGGAGGAACGCCCAGGTAGTCTCCGCGCGCGCCTTGCGTTCGTCGCCTTCGGACTTGTGTATCCAGTCGTTGCACAGCGGCTCGTTCATCATGTCGAACATGAGAAGCCCAGGCTCGTCCTTGAGCGCCTTGACGATCGCCTCGGTGAAACGGTCGGCCGCGGCGTATGAGTCCGGCTGAATGCTCTTGGGATAAAGTCCGTTCCCGTTGAAGAGAATCGGCATCGACTTGTATCCGCACGAGTGGCAGACGCGCACGAAATCGACGACTTGCCGCACGTATTTGTCGCCGAACTTCTCGTACGCGCCTCTGCCGAGCCAGAAACGCACCGTGTTGAGACCAACTCTCTTGCCGTACGCAAGTTCTCGCCGCGCAGTCGCTTCGTCCTTGACGCCGTAGCACACGCCGCGGATCTTCGAGCAGTCGATATGCGGCTTCGCCGCAAACACCGACAGCGCGACCGCCGCCGCGCAGGCGGCAAGCGCAATCGCGCGCCGACTCCCCGCATGCGGCCTTCCATACAACATTTTCTTTGTTACCATGATCTCTTCCTTCCTGTTTTTAACATCAACTCAGCAGGGAACAGTCCCCGTGCATTTCCTACTGGATTGTAATTTCATGCATCTCGCCGTCGTCCTGCACCTTGCGCAGAACGGTGTTGCCATGGTGGACGATCTTGAGGTTGAACACACGCTTTAGCGTCTTGTATGTGCCGCGCGGCTTCGAAATCCTCACCGTCACGCTCTCGCCTTTTGCGACGGCCGAGATGTCCGTTTCGCGGCATGCTCCCTTTTCGTAGTCGAACGAGATGCCGTCGTCCTCGTAGAGGGTGAACGACGTCTCCTTCCCGGAAGGCACCACGAGCAGGTCGATGTCGGGCGAAACCAGTTCGCCTGTGCTGCGTCCGTAGCGCCCCATTGGAATGATCGCGCCCGAGCGAATGAAAATCGGCATCACGTCCGCAGGGCACGGATAGACGATCGTCTCACCGCCAGCGTACACGGCGCCCTTCCACCAGTCGGTCCAGGCCGATCCCTTCGGCAGACGCACCTTCGCATCGCAGGCGCTGGTGAAATCCGCCACCGGACGAACGAGAAGCGACGGCCCGAGAAGAAAGACATCTGACGCGCCGTACGACGCCGGGTCGCCCGGAAACTCGAACGGAAGCGCGCGCACAACCGCAATGCCCGTCTTGTTCTGCTCGCGGAAGAGCGAGTAGATGTACGGTATGAGGCTGTAGTGCAGGGCGTTGTACTTCCTGTAGCAGTCGAGCACGGCCTTGCTGCGGCGCGTCACGACCGCGTTCTCCTGCCATTCGTTCGACATCGGAAACGGCGTGAGGAACATCATCTCCGCCCGGCGCATGTAGGCGAAGTCGTTCGGCGTCTCGCGGTTGCGTATTTCAGGCGTGTAGTACGAGCCGGAGCACGACTGCACGATGACGGACATGACGAACTGCTCGAATCCGTAGAAGTCGGTGTAGGCCGAAGTCGCCCAGCGCTGCATGCCCGCCCAGTTGCCGCGGCTGAAGAGGAACGTGCGCCTGCCGTAGACGTCGCGGCAGCGTTCGTGCACGAAATTGCACGTCAGCGTTCCGATGAGGTTGTGGTAGGCGTTGCATGAGATGCCGCTGGGCATCTTCACGGCAAGACTTCTGCCTACCGCCCAGTCGTCGGTCTCATCCACCTTCAGGCCGTCGGCCCCAAGGCCGAAGAGCACGTCCTCGTGCAGTTTCCAGTAGAGGTCGCGTGCGGCGGGGATCGTCATGTCGGGAACGAAGCCTCCGAAGCCATACCGCTTGTCCACGCCTTCGGCCTTCGCGATGTCGCCGCCCCAGCGTCCGTACGGCTCGCTAGCCTTGGCTATCGGGCAGTCAGGCGAGTAATATGGATGCTCCCAGAAGTTCACCTTCACGCCGAGCCCGTGCATGACGTCCAGAAACCCCTTCGGATCCTTGAACCTGTCGCTCCACCGGAAGCTGCATGGATAGGCGCGGGAATGCCAGCCAGGCTCTACGCCGACGACGTCAACCGATATGCCGGCCGCATGCTGCTCGCGGATCACGTTCTCGAGGTCCTTCGCGTTGAAGCCTCCGGCGCCGCGGTATGTGAGCCCGAGCGCGTAGAGCGGCGGCATGTGCATGCGGCCCGCGAGTTCGGACCAGTTGGCGAGAATCTTCTTGTACGACGGCCCCCACACGAAGTAGAAGTTCATCTCTCCGCCCTCAAGCGACACTGAATAATCGCTCGTGAACGATATCCGCCCGCGGTTGGAGCCGCACAGGTATATGCCGTATCCCGAAGAGCTGTACCAGAGCGGGACGATCGCGTGCACGTTCTTCTCGGAGAGCCATAGGTCGTACGTCATGTCGCGCAGCTCCAGCGACTTGAAGTCGTTTCCAGGGATGTTGCCGAGCCCCATGAAGCGCTCCTCGCCGGCGACGTCGCGCACGAACGAGGCCCTGCGCCCTTCTCCGTCCGCCGAGAAGGCCTCTGCCGCACTTCTGAAAACCACGCGCCCGTCAACGGAAACGGCGATCCCCAGAGTCTTGGCGTCCACCGAGACGGACGTCTTTCCGCAAGCCGACGTCACGCCATCGGGCGAACGGCTCTCGCGAACCTTCACCGGCGCGTAGTCCGCATCGGTCTTCTCGATCGCCTGCCTTGCCACATAGACGGCCTGCGGGGTGAATTCCGCTCCGCCCGGCGCGTACCTGAAGTGCACAAGGTCCTCGCGGCAGAAATTCACCGCGAGCCTTCCAAACGCATTCGAGACCACCGTCTCGGCGCGCGCGGCGGAGAAGGCAGCCGCCAGCAGCGCCAACGCAATCCCCGCGCGCAGCCCAAGCTGGCTCTGCGCAGTGCAGATTGATGTCCTTGCGTCCATACGCGTCTTCCTTTCGTTTTCACGGCGTCATGACCGCCGTATAAGACCAAGGACATCAGTCCTATAGGAACAACATCAGCGGAACTGCCATTCGAGGATGCCGCCGCTCCAGCCTTCCTTAAGCTGGATGGAAAGGCGCACGGCCTGGGCCTTGACCGGGGCAGGAAAGTCAAGCGCGCAGAACTTGTCTTTCGCAACCGGCCCTTGGCCGCCGGCGTCCTGCCAAGGCGCATCCTTCGCGGCACGCCACTGCACCTTCCACGACTCCGGCAGACGGCAGTGGCCCTTCTTCCCGTCGTCAAACCAGTACACTGAAACGCCCTTCAGCGTCTCAGGCTCGTAGAACTCGCAGGCCACCCACTCCTTCGTGCCGAGGTGGTTCCAGAACGTGAGGCGCGGAATGGACTCGTCGTTGGAGGCCATTGGCTCGATGCCGTCGCACGCGGCCTGTGTGCTGTCGTTCGGATAGCAGAACGAAGCCGTGACATTGAAGTCGTAGGTGGCGCCCTTATGCAGCGGCTCGACGGGGAACCACGTCTGCATCTCTCCGTCGCCGCGATGACACCACGCGAAGTAGGGAATGAGCTTGAGCGTGGTCTGCCCGAGGCTGGTGGAGTGCAGGCTACGGCGCACCGTTGTGGCGGGCACAGTGAAGGCGGGATAGACGTTGCCGAGGATGTTGCAGGTCGTGGGGGTGAACACAGCGTCGGCGTAGATGGACTTGTTCAACACACGCCCACCATTGTCAACGCCTTCAGCGCAGTAGAGAACGGGTCCGCGCTCCACGGCGAGGCGGCCGCGGTCCTGCTTCACGGCGTCATGCGCCTTCACGCGCCTCACAGGCATGTTCATCGCGACCTCCACCACGTCACCCTTCTTCCATTCGCGCTTGATCGCGCAATAACCCTTCTCCGGCGTGAACGCAAACGGCTTGCCGTTCACCTTCACGGAGAAGTCGGCCAGCGAGCCAGGCTCCGTCTGCGTGTAGAGGTCGCTCGGCACGGGACGGCCCACGCACCATCCAGGCACGCGAACGTTGAGAGTAAAGTTTCGGGTTTCGGGTTTCTGGTTTCTAGTTTCGGGTTTCTGGTTTCGGGTTTCGATGTCCGCAACGGTGATCTTGGAGGCGCCCTTCCAGGGGTAGTCTGTCTCCTGAGAGAGGGTGACGGTGCCGCCGGAGAGAGCGAGCTTAGCGTCGCTCGCCACGAAGAGATTCACGTACGCCGCGTCGCCACGCGTAGCGTAGGCGAACTGCGCGATCTGCGGGATGAAGCGCACAATGTTCACCGGGCAGCAGCTGCAGCCGAACCACTTCGAGCGCTGGTAGCCACCGCGCGAGGCGAGCGGGTTCGGGTAGAAGAACTCGTCGCCGCCGAGAGAGATGCCGCTCAGGAAGCCGTTGTAGATCACGCGCTCCAGAACGTCGATGTACTTCGCGTCGCCGCGCATCAGGAACATGCGCTGGTTCCAGAGGGCGTTAGCGATGGCGGCGCACGTCTCGAGGTACGCGCCTTCGTTGGGGAGGTCGTAGTTGTCGCCGAACGCTTCGCCCGCGCTGCCAAGCCTCTTGTCGGCGTAGTTGACATGGCGGTGCGCGCCGATGCCGCCGTTCAGGTGGAGCTTCTTCGAGACCACGTTCTCCCAGATGGCGTCGATTGCGGCGACGTACGAGCTGTCGCCTGTAAGGGCGGCGACGTCGGCCATGCCGCAGTAGAGGTAGCCGGCGCGCACGGCGTGGCCGAGGGCCTCGCGCTGCTCGACGACGGGCACGTGGTCCTGGAGGCTGGCGTTCCATGTGTTGCGCAGGTCCTTGCGTCCGCGCATGTCGAGGAAGGTCTTGGCCATCTTGAGATAGCGCGGCTCGCCGGTGGCGCGGTAGAGCTTGCAGAGGGCGAGCTCGATCTCCTCGTGGCCAGGCGCCTCGTGGAGCTGGGTGGGGCCAAAGCCGAACGTGCGCGAGACGAGGTCGGCGCTGCGGATGGCGACGTCGAGGAGCGAACGCTTGCCCGTGACCTGATAGTAGGCGACCGCTGCCTCGTACATGTGGCCTATGTTGTAGAGCTCGTGGCCGTGGTCGCAGCGGCTCCAGCGTGTGGGGCCCATCATGCCGTACTTGACGTTGCCGTTCTTGTCGGTGCCGTAGTTGAAGCCGAGCGTGCGGGCGGTGTAGAGGTAGCCGTCGGGCTCCTGCGCGCGGGCGATGTTGGCGATGAGGTCGTCGAGGTACTTCTCGAGCTTGGGGTCTGGGTGCGTGGAGAGCGTGTAGGCCGCGCCCTCGATGATCTTGTACACGTCGGAGTCGT
>CAMIVJ010000178.1 GCA_946401765.1 uncultured bacterium
ACAACCTCAAGGGACTCGAGAAGGGCACGCCGCCGCATCTCTACTCCTTCCAGAAAGAGGTGCAGCCCGTCTTAGACCGCCGCTGCGTCTCGTGCCATGACTACGGCAAGAAGGCAGGCGACAAGATAAATCTCTCCGGCGACAAGGGCGCGTACTTCTGCACGAGCTACGTGGACCTCTGGGCGCTCGGCTACGTGAAGGGCATTGGCGGCGGCCCGGCCTCGATACAGCCCGCCTACTCGTGGGGCTCCCACGCCTCGCGCTTCACCAAGAAGCTCTACGGCCACGGCAGGAGCGGCATCACGGAGGAGGAGCGCGACCGCGTGATCACGTGGATGGACATCAACGCGCCGTACTGGCCTACCTACGATTGCGCTTTCGGCCAGAACTTCGGCGGACGCATGCCGATCACGCAGGGCGAGTACAACGCATTGATGAAGCTGACAGGTGTCAAGATCGCCAACAGCCACGGCGCGCGCCAGCGCGAACAGCTGAACTTCGACCGCCCCGAGATGTCGCGCATACTCCTTCCCGTCAAGGGCAAGCCCGAATACGACAAGGCGCTTGCGATACTCAAGGCCGGCAAGGATCGGCTCAAGACGACCCCGCGCGCCGACATGGAAGGCTTCGTGCCTTGCGAGGCGGACCGTGCGCGCGAGGAGCGCTACCAGCGCCGCCTCGCCGTTGAGCGCCGCGCCTACGACGCCATCCGCGAAGGTCGCAGGATATATGACTAGCAGGTGGATGTCAATGTCGCTTGCATCGGCATAAAAGTAAAAGACAGGTGGCGCATGATAAGGACGCTGACGGTGTTCTACCTGCACAGGCCGCACAGGCTGGACGGGAAGAACCTGCCCATCGTGGAATACGGCCTGGCGGACGCGTTCCGTGAATTCTGCCGCGAGACGTTTGACGCCCGCGGACCGCTCGACTACCCTCCGCTGAAGCTGGTCGTCGTGCACGAGCCTGGCGATCTGGCGCATGCGCTCTTCACGAGCGGCGGGCCGCGCGGAGTGCTCACCGATGCCGGGCGAGCGTGCTGCCTTTTCCTGATCGATGACGACTTCATGTCGTCCCACATAGACGGCCGCCCGCTGCGCGCATGGATGCAGCTCTTCTTTCCGGCCATACCCAAGGTGCTCGTCACCCGCCCCGGGCACCCAGAAGTGACTTTGCCTGCGCGCCGCTGGACGAAGAAGGAATTCTCGGTCTTCACGCATCCCGACAAGTGCCACGAGCGGATCGTGCACCTCTTCAAGAGCTTCTGGATGCCCCGCTTCTCGACGGCGCTTCGCCAGTACGTGACCACGAAGGCCGGCACCAACTGGCACACTCCAGGCCACAACGGCGGCCGCGCCTTCTCCAACTCTCCGTTCCTGCGCGGATTCTACGACTCGTTCGGCCAGACGATCTTCCGCACGGATCTCTCCGTGTCCGTGGAGTCGCTCGGCGACCTCTCCAGCCCCGAGGCGCGCACCCCTCTTTCGGAGGCGCAGAAGCTCACAAGCGAGATATTCGGCACCGCGCAGAGCTGCTACATCACGAACGGCACCTCCACTTCGAACAAGGCCATGCTCATGACGCTGCTGCGTCCCGGCGAGACGGTGCTGATCGACCGCAACTGCCACAAGAGCGTGCACCACGCGGTGGTCACCTCTGGCGCCGTGCCGCACTACCTGCCTGCCCGCTGGAACTCCCGCCTTGGCGTATGGGGGCCCGTGGCGCTTGAGGACGTGCAGCGGGCGCTGAAGGCCGGCGGCTCGCCCCGCCTACTCGTGCTGACCACGTGCACCTACGAAGGGGTGCTGTACCCGGTATGGGAGATCGCGCGCCTCTGCGAACGCGCGGGAGTGCTGTTCTACGCGGACGAGGCGTGGGCCGCGTACCTCAATTTCCATCCCTTCTACACGTTCGGGCGCGGAAAGGACGATACGGTGCGCTACAGCGCCGTAAACGAGACGTGCGGCGCCCACTTCTCCGTGCAGTCCACGCACAAGACGCTCGCCGCATTCTCGCAGGCCTCGATGATCCACGTCTCCACGCGCTTCAAGCAATTGCTGGAGGACGACGCATCGCCCGCCTACCGTTGGCTTCGCAGGCGTTTCAAGCTCCACGGGCGCGGCAGCTACGAGAAGTTTTCCCACGACCTGCACGAGATACTCCGCTACTGGCACTCAACTTCGCCGCACTACCCGTTTCTGGCGGCGCTCGACGTGGCCGGCGTGCAGATGCGGCTGGAGGGGATGAAGCTCATCGACGAGCGTCTGCGCTGGACGGCCGCGTTCCGCAAGCGCGTGGCCGAGACATGCGGCAAGCCGGAAAACGTCTGTTTCGCGGGCTTGGAGGAGATTGCCGGGCGCACGGCTGACTGGCGAGCGGCCGGCTACATGAAGGACCCGCTCAAGATCGTGCTGATGCTTAAGTCGCCTACGGCGTGCGCCACTTTCAAGAAGGCGCTACTCAAGGCGCACATCCAATGGGAGAAGTCCAGCGCCACCACCGTGCTTTTCCTCGTGACGGCGGGCACGGTGGAGGAGCACTTCGAGTATCTATTTCGCGTTTGCCGCCAGCACAAGGGACTGATCGGCGCCGCTGTAGGCAATGCCGGTGCCGCGCGCATGGCCGAGGCGGTGTCTGCGCAGCCAGTGGTGCTGCCGCGCGACGCAGCCCTCTGCGACGGCGAGCTCGTGCCGATTGAGGAGGCAGAAGGGCGCATTGCCTCGCAGTTCCTCGTGCCGTATCCGCCCGGAGTGCCCGTGCTGATCCCTGGCCTGCGCGTGACGAAGGCCATGATCCGTCTCGTGCGTGACGTAATCGCGACGGACGGAGCGGACGCAGTTCATGGGCTCTTCTGCCGCGGCGGCCACGCGCCGTATTTCGTCGAGGTGCTCAACCGCGACGAGGAGTCGCGCGTCGTGCGGCTGAATCCGTCCGACTAGTCCAGATCATGGCCTGAGGAAAGCGGAGCGGCCGCGGCGTTCGTGGCTTCCCAGGAGAAGTTTTGCGCCGATGCGGCTGTTTTGGTATAATGTTGTCCGTTCAGAAAGGCAAAAGAGGAAAGAGAAGCGAGACGCTATGACCTGCCATGAAAAGATGACGCGCCGCGACGTGATGGCGCTTCTCGGCGGCGCTACGGCTGCCGGACTCGGCGGATGTTCGCGCCAGAGCCGCGAAGACGTCATCCGCGCGCTCGATGCGGACGCCGAGGACACGGATCCCGTGCAGGTGGCGCGCCGCCCCGTGCCTTTTGAACCCTCGCGCGAGATATCGCTCCTTGGATATGGCGGCACGCGCCTGCCCACTCGCGGACGCGACAAGAACAACGTTGACCGCGAGCTCGGCGCGAAGCTTGTGGACTTCGCCTACCGCCACGGCCTCAACTACTTCGACACCGGCTGGAACTACCACGAGGGCAACGGCGAACGCTTCTGGGGCGCCACGCTCTCGAAGTATCCGCGCGATTCCTTCTTCCTCTCCGACAAGATGTGCTCCTGGCGTCTCAAGAAGGAGACCGACGGGCCGGAGATGTTCGCGGAGCAGCTTAAGCGCTGCGCAGTGGACTACTTCGACTTCTACCTCTGCCACTCCGTGGGATCATACGGCGCTTTCCAGCACTCCTACCTCAAGCTCGGCACGCTCGACTACATGCGCAAGGAGAAGGAGCGTGGTCGCATCAGACATCTAGGCATGTCCTACCACGGACAGTCCAAGGACCTTCCGCGCATCCTCGACGAATATCCCGAGTGCGAGGTGTGCATTCTGCTCGTGAACGCCTACGAGGGGCGGCGCAATCCCGACAACCTCAAGATGCGCGACATTCTGCGCGAGCGCAAGGTCGCCATCGTCGTGATGGAGCCGCTGGCGGGCGGAAGGCTCTCGACGATGCACGGCCGCGCGCGCGAGCTGCTGAAGGAGGCGGCCCCGGGCGACACGCCGGCAAAGTGGGGCTACCGCTACGCGGCCTCGCAGCCTGGCGTGATGAGCATCCTCACGGGCATGGGGCACTTCGCATACGTGCGCGAGAACGTGAGGACGCTCTCCACCAGGGAGTTCAAGCCTTTCACTGAGGCCGAGGCCGCTGTGTACGAGAAGGCCGTGGCCGCGTTCATGGAGGTGCCGACCATCGCGTGCACGGGATGCAGATACTGCACGCCGTGTCCGTACGGCGTGCCGATTCCAGACCTCTTTGCGTGGTACAACAAGCTGGCGCTCACGGGCCTGCCGCCCGAAGGCGATGCGCCGGACGCGCAGCGGAAGCGGCGCGATGCGCTCGTCTCGTACTTCAACGAGTTCTCCGAGGGACATCGGGCGCACAACTGCATTGGCTGCCGCAAGTGCATGGCGGCGTGTCCGCAGTGGACGCTGCGCATCCCCGACGAGCTCACCAAGCTTGCGGCGTTCGTGGGCAAGACGCGCGACGCGTATCTTGCCGCCGGTGGCCGCCTTCACGGAAAGGGTCCCCTGCCATGCTGAAGACGCTTCGCATAGTCTGCGCGGTTGCGCTGTTCACGGCGTTCAACCTGTTCTTCCTCGGCTTTGCCGACTGCCTGGGTGCGCTCGCGCGCGCGCAGATGGTTCCGGCGCTGATTGCGCTTAATGTTGCGGTGCTTGCGCTGTGGGGCGTGGCCACCGTTCTCTTCGGCAGGCTGTACTGCGCGTGCGTGTGTCCGCTCGGGGTGATGCAGGACGCCGCGCTTTGGGTGCGGCGGCGCTTCGTGAAGACTTCGTTCGCGGCGCGTCCGACGCGCTGGTATCTGCGCGGCGCGGCGCTTGCGGCGTGCGTTGTCCTTTTCCTTGCAGGCGGCGCTTCGCTTGCGGGGCTTCTTGATCCATACGCGACGTACGGAAGGTTCGCGTCGTCCGCGCTGGAGCCTGCGGCGGCGTGGCTTGCGAATCTGGTGGGGGGAGCGCTTGCGGCGAATGGGCATGAGTGCATGATTCGCCAGGAGATGGTGTTGAGGGGTGCGTGCGCGTTTGCGTTCGCGGTTTCGGTGGGGATCGCTGTGATTGCGTGCGCGATGTGGAAGGGGAGGCTCGTGTGCAACACTGTGTGCCCGGTGGGCGCGCTCCTTGGCGCGTGCGCGGTGCGTCCGCTCGTTCAGGTGCGCATAGACGCTGATGCGTGCGTGAAGTGCAGGATGTGCGAGCGCGCGTGCAGGGCGCAGTGCGTTGACGTTGAGAAGGGCGCGGTGGACCAGTCGCGCTGCGTGCGGTGCTTCGAGTGCATCTCGGCGTGCCGCAAGGGGGCAATCCGCTGGACGGCGAGAAAGGCGAGGAAATGAAGGGACGCATTCTAAGATATGCGCTGACCACGATCGTGGCCGCGCTTGCCGTCTGGGGCGTTATAGCGGTGCACAACTGGAACGCGCGGCGCGCAAAGGTGCTTGAAAGACGCGCCGAGCTTGAGCGGCTTGGGCTGCCAGGCGATGGCACGAGCGACTTTGTGCCTTTGCCGGCGATTCTGCCGCACAACGCAACTGCGGCGCGCATCGGGGCGGACCTCTTCATCGACAGGCGCCTCGCGAGGGCGTCGCGCCGGACGTGCTCCTCTTGCCACTGGCTGAACATGGGCGGCGCAGACGGAAAGATGCACGCCGGCAGGCTTACGCGTCCATTCGTGAACGTGGCGCTCGCAACGCGCTTCCTTGGCGACGGTTCGCTTACCAACATCGCCGACGTTGTTGCGCTGATGATTGAGAACGGGGACTTCGCTGGCGGCGGTGCGCTGGGCGACGTGGCGGCTCGCCTCGCGGCGGATGAGCCCTTGGCTGCGCGATTCGAGGCGGCATATTCCTCGCCACCGAGCGCGGCGAACGTTGTGGACGCCATCGCGCAGTATTCCCGCACGCTTCTTTCGGCCGGCCGGCCGTTTGACCGCTCTTTTGGGGGCGACCAGAACGCGCTTGCGGCACCAGAGCGGGAGGGCATGGACCTCTTCAAGCGGCGCGGATGCCTGAAGTGCCATGACGGTCCAGGCCTTGGTGGCACCAAGGTGCACGATGGGCGGAAGGTGAGCGCGCTCAGAGGCCTAGGGCAGCGAAACGTGTATCTCTCGGGAAAATGCACGGATATCGGAGCTGTGCTCGCGTACATGCCGGCCGGCGAACTGGACGAGAATGAGCGCGCCGCGTTCGTGGCCTTCCT
>CAMIVJ010000179.1 GCA_946401765.1 uncultured bacterium
AAACGGACGCGAGGCGAACTGCCGGACGAAGGCGTGACCGCGATGTGGCTGCGGTTCCAGAACGCGCGCCAGGCTGCTTCGTGTGCGGCGCGGCGCGCGGCCTCGGCGTCGAGCGTCCAGCCGTCGCGGTCAAGCAATTCATTCGTGCGGCGCAGCCATTCCGCCTCGTCCCTGCACGGGTGATGGCACGTGACCGCGGTGAGGAAGAGCATGCCCGTTGTGCCGGCGACTTTCCGCGTCACGCCGCCGAAGACGCGGTTTGAGAGCATGTCTTCCCGGCCGATGTCGTCCGTCGCCTGAAAGCGGTCATAGACCTTCATCATCTCCGCCACGGTCGCGTTGCGGTTCACGTGACACCATCCGCCCGGCACGAGCCTGTCTGCCGAGACGGTGAACCGCAGCGGCTTGCCATCCACCAGAATCCTTTCGCACTGGTTGCCGAGTTCCTTCCAGCCGCACCCGAACTCCTTGGCATCTCCCGGATAGAGCCGCCAGTTCACCACCTTCGCCTCGGCGGCTGGCGCGCCGATGACGTCGCAAACGGCAAACGGCTCGTCGCCGTGCTGCACGCGGTAGTGCACCGACACCGCGTTGCCGCCGCTGCGCCATGAGGCGTTGAATTCGCCGTTCGCGATCGACAGCTCCTGATGGAAGGTTCCTTCGTCCACCTTCTTAGATGTGACGTAGTCAATCGCGCCCGCTTTGACGTGGCGGGCGGCTTCGTTCCAAGTGTCGGAGCGCTGCAGAACGGTGTGCAGCGTTCCGTCCGCCGAAACCCACGCGAGCGCGCCAAGTTCGCCGTTTCCGAGGATCATCGCGCCTCGGTCGTTCTCGGCGGGCGTGTCGAAGACGATTGGCTTGGGCGTCTCAACCGCTGCAAGCGCACAGCACGCAAACGCCATGGCGACCATGCAAAACCGCCGACCTGTGATCTCAATTGTATTGTTCATTACAGTGTATCCTCCATGCTGCCTGAATTGAAGTCATTATAGCACAGACGCCCCCTTCTCGCCATATTTTTTCGGAAGCCATTCGCAATGGGCATTGCGGAAATCGCCGGCTCGCATATTGTGCCCGCGCTAAAGTGTGGTATAATAGCGCCATGAAAACGACAGTGATATCGGTTCTTGGAACGCAGAAGGACGCGCATGGCGGAACTGGTCCGGCGCGCTGGGACACCTGGCGCCCCACGATCGGGCTCGTGCAGCAGGAAGACCTCCCCATCGACGAACTGCACCTGATCTTCAACAAGGAATACACCGCCCTCGCCGAACGCATCAAGGCCGACATACACAGCGTTTCGCCAGACACCGACGTGGTCTTCGACGTGATCCAGCTTGCCGACCCTTGGGACTTCGAGGAGGTCTACGAGAAGTTCTACGACTACGCCCGCCGCCCCTGCTTCCACAACGAGCATACCAGGTACTACGTCCACATGTCGACCGGCTCGCACGTGGAGCAGATATGCCTCTTCCTGCTCGCCGAGTCGCGCCACCTCCCGGCCAAGCTGATCCAGACAACGCCGAAGGAGGGGCACGTGCGCCACTCCAAGGACCCCAAAGGCACGCACAACGTCATCGACCTAGACCTCTCGCGCTACGACAAGCTCGCCAAGCGCTTCGAGACCGAACGGCAGAACGACCTCTCCTTCCTCAAGCAGGGAATCGACACGAACAACGCCGCATTCAACAAGCTCATCGAGACGATCGAACGCGTGGCGGTGCGTTCGGCCGATCCCATACTCCTCACCGGCCCCACAGGCGCCGGCAAGAGCCAGCTCGCAAAGCAGATCTACCTTCTGAAGAAGCAGTCCAACAAGATCAAGGGCAAGTTCGTGGCCGTCAACTGCGCCACCCTCGGCGGCGACCTCGCGAAGTCGGCGCTATTCGGCCACCGCAAGGGATCCTTCTCGGGCGCAGGCGCAGACCATGACGGCTTCCTCAAGGAGGCCGACGGCGGCATAGTGTTCCTCGACGAAATCGGCGAGCTGCCGCTCGAAGCACAGGCCATGCTGCTCAAGGCCATCGAGGAGAAGACATTCCGCCCGCTCGGTGCTTCCAAGGACGAACACAGCGACTTCCAGCTGATATGCGGCACGAACCGCGACCTCGGCGACGCCGCGAAGTTCCGCCCGGACCTCCTTTCGCGCATCAACCTCTGGAGCTTCCGCCTGCCCGGCCTCGCCGACAGGCGCGAGGACATCGAACCTAACCTCGAATACGAACTCTCCCGCTTCAGCGAGAAGACCGGCAAGCACTTCTCGTTCAGCAAGGAGGCCCGCGCCCGCTTTCTCGCCTTCGCCCTCGATCCCGCCAACCGCTGGGACGGGAACTTCCGCGACCTGAACGCGATGGTCGTGAGGATGTGCACTCTTTCGGAGGGCGGACGCATCACCGAAGACCTCGTGGAGGAGGAGATCGAGCGCTGCCGCGATGCCGCCATCCACTCCCGCGCGGCAGCGCCGCAGGCCGTGGACCTCGCCGCGCTTCTCGGGCCGGACTACGCCGAACGCTTTGACGACTTCGACCTCGTTCAGCTCGCGCACGTCGTTGAGGTATGCCGCGGCTCGGAGTCTATGGCCGCAGCAGCGCGGAAGCTGTTCTCGGTGTCGATCAAGGCCAAGCAGTCCTCAAACAACACCGACCGCCTCTCGAAATACCTCGCGAAGTTCAAGCTCCACTTCAAGTCGCTTTAGGCTGCGGCCCGTCAATCCTCCACGACAACGCGGAAGCCCACGTCGAACGGACGCATCCACTCGGGATAGCGCCAGCGCCAAGCGCTGGACGACACCACGGGGCGCCTGTACCACGAGCCGCCGCGCACCACCTTCAGGTCGCGCGGCGCGGCGTTGTCGCTGTACGGATACGAATGCCACGAGCTCGACGTCCACTCCGCCGCGTTTCCGTGCATGTCGTAGAGCCCCCATGCGTTCGGCGCATAGCTGCCCACCTTGGCGAGATGCAGCACATGGTCGTTGAACCTGCGGTCGCGCAGCTCGTAGTCCCAGATCCCGGGCGGCAAGCGCCCGGGCTTCGGGTCGTTGCCGCGCGCGAACGGCTGCGGGTTCACGCCAACCACGGCAAGCTCGATGAACATGTAGTCGGCCATGTTCTCGTGCGTGGAGAAGTCGTCGTCCTTCGTGCCGTAGTTGAACTCGGTGTCGGTTCCCGCGCGGCACGCCCACTCCCATTCGGCCTCGGTGGGCAGGCGCACCTTCCTGCCGAGCTTCTTCGAGAGCCATTCGCAGTAGCGCTGCGCCATCTCCCAGCTTACGCGCACGGCGGGGAACTGCTCGTGGCCGGGCTGGGCGAAGTCTGGATCCTCGTCGCCCATGTAGTAGCCGCGCTTCACCTGGTCCTTGTAGTGCATGTCATAGACGCCGTTGTCGAACTTCGGGTCCATCAGGCGGAACTGCCCCTGCGTGATCTCCTTCGTGGCCATCCAGAAGCCCTTCTTGATCGCCACCTTGCCAACGGGACGCTCCGCCGCCGTCAGTTCGTCCGAGCCCATTGCGAATGCGCCCGCCGGGATGTATGCGCACTCGATGCTCTCGTCGCCTCCGAGCGAGAACTTGCGCGGCGCTCTTCCGCCCTGCATAGCCTTGGCGCGCGCGGCGTCGAAGGGCCAGCCAGCAATCGGCGCGCTCGGCGATCGCGCCCTACCGGGCCGCGGCGCCACGAACTTCTCCGTGCCTGGCACGTACGGATTCACGATCTCTTCGGGATCGTACTTGTCGCCGGCCCACTTCTCCGCCATCTCCTTGCGGCGGGCCAGGTTCCTCTGCGCGCGAGAGTTCCTTCCGCCCGTCTCCTCGTTCCAGGTGCCCCAGAAGGGAACGTTGAGGTCCATCCACGTCACAAGCCTATCCCACTCCTCCGCGGTGAGCTTCACGCCGTGGTGCCCCTTCGCGAGCCTCTGGTAGAGCTCCGACGTGGAGACGTGGAACTCAAGCGGCGTGAGCAGATGGTAGTCGCCTTCCGGACCGTTCCGGCGCACGTAAGGCATCAGGTTCACGTACGACTTCGAGTAGTGTCCGCTCATCGCGCTGCCGTCGAAGTCCGGAAGCGGCGCGCCCATGCGCGTCTTGGCCTTGCTCGACGCATTGTGGCAGCCTACGCACTTTCTGTCGAGAACGGGCTGGACCTCGCGGACGAACGCGTAGTTGCGGCGCGGGCCGTACCAGGGCCTGGGCGTCTGCGGCTTCTTGCGCGAGGCGGCGGACATCGCGGCTGGCGGCGCCTCGTTCTGGTTCTCGTGGCAGCCCGTGCACGAGATCACCTCGCCCGGCACGCCCACGAACCAGGAGCGCATCTCCTGCAGCTTGCATCCGCGCTCGTCGAGAGGCTGGATGGCGAACGGAGTGTTCGCGGGAACTGTGAAGATGGCGCTGCCGTCCTTCTCGAGATCGACCTCGCCGAGGATGTTGCGCGCGTCCCACGGACCCTCGAAGCCGATGTTGTAGTGCCCGCCCACGTTGCGCGGCGAGTAGCTGTAGGAGAAGAGGCGCAGCTTCTTCGCGACGCCCTTCGGAACGCCCTTCAGGCCTTCGCCGAAGTTGACGTTCTGCAGATAGACGGTACAGGTGTCCACCTTGTCGTTGCGCCTGTCGATGGACATCCTCGGGCGCTCGCGCTTCTTGACCGGCAGCGGCTCCAGGCAGTTCCATTCCGAGAATGCGCACACGGGCACGATGTTGTCGTAGATGTCGGCAAACGCCACAATGAACGGATCGCCGTTGCCCTTGTGAACGGACACGAGGAACAGCTCGTCAGAAAGCGGGTACGGATGGAGGAAGCGCGGGCTCGAGCCGTTGACGAGAGTGTCGCGCGCCTTGTTCGCGACGGGCTGGCCCCAGCCGGGAATGCGCTGCATCACGCCGGCCGTCTCGTTGCGGCCCTTCATCACGTCGAAGAGCACGAGCTCTCCCTCGCGCGCGACGCCGTGGTGGCCCGAGATGACGCCGCAGAACTTCGTGACGGATCCCGGCAGCGGCCGCGCGTAGAAGAGCGAGTTCGGCCAGTAGGAGTTGGAGCCGTAGAACGCCTTCTGGTCGGAGCCGTCCATGTTCATCGTCATCATCACGCGCGAGAAGTAGTGGGCGCTGTCGGTGTACTCCCACCTGAGGTAGAGGACGCGGCCGTTGTTCATCACCACGGGGCACCAGCTGTTGTCCTGGTCGAACACGAGGCGCTTCACCGAGCCGTCCTTCTCGAGAAGATGCGTGTTGCCCACGTAGTCGGAGCCGCCCACGCAGGGAACGCCGTGGAAGCCGCTGGTTGAGACGAAGAGCATGCGCCCGTCGGGAAGGTAGCAGGGATCGTAGCAGTCGATGTCGTCAAGGCCGGCAGGCGACTTGAGCGTCTTCGTGAGGGGCCTGTCGAGCGGCGTCTCGACGACGCACCATCTCTTTTCGCTGTCGAGTCCGCCGGAGTAGGCGATCTTCTCTGCGTCGAAGTCGAGGTCGACGTCGCCGAGGAAGTAGTTGGACGCTGCGATCGTGCGCCCGCGCTCGCCGGAGCTGCGGCGGATTGGCATCGAGACGATGGAGTTGATGTAGCCCTGCAGCGGCACGGACGAATTGCCCTGCCAGTTGTGCGGCAGGCCGGAGTGCGACCTCCTGCTGCGCTTCACCATCAGGAAATGGGTGAAGTCCACGCCGGGATGGCGCAGATACACGTCTTCCTGCAGCTTCATCAGCGCTGCGGCCGCCTTGAGCCGCGCGTCGTCGTCCTTCGCGCCCTCCACGCACGCCTTCACCTCCGCGAGCTTCGCGAGAAGCGCGTCGGGCGAGCCGTACGCATTCGGATATTTCGCGGCGTAGGCGCGGATTGCGCGCTCCATTGCCTCGGCGTTGAACCACTTCAGCGTGCCAAGCGCGAACAGCTTCGACTCGTCGGCGCCTGGCGGCAGCTTCGGCGCGCCCCTCTTGAGCGCGGACTTCGAGAACTGCCGGCTCGAGATGTGCTCCATGATCTCGTCTGCCGCGGCGGGGAAGTCCTCCAGCAGCCTGTCGACGATCGGCATAAGCGAACTGTAGTTGCGCAGCTTTGCGGCGGTGGCCACGGCGGAATCCACCCACGTGGCGCGCTTCTCGTATGCTGCGCGTATCTGGTC
>CAMIVJ010000180.1 GCA_946401765.1 uncultured bacterium
GACCTCGTGCCCGTTGGCAAGGACCAGAAACAGCACCTCGAAGTGACGCGCGACCTTGCGATCAAGTTCAACAACGCATACGGCGAGTGCTTCAAGATACCCGACGCGTACATTCCAGACACCGTCGCCACAATCCCCGGCACAGACGGACAGAAGATGTCCAAGAGCTACAACAACACCATCCAGCTCTTCGAGGATCTGAAGTCCATCAAGAAGAAGATCATGGGCATCGTCACCGACTCCACCCCCATGGAGCAGCCCAAGGAGCCCGAAGGCAACTCGATCTACGAGCTCTACAAGCTCTTCGCAACGCCCGAGGAGGCCGCTGAGATGGCCGCCAAGTTCCGCGCCGGAAACTACGGCTATGGCCACGCTAAGAAGGAGCTTTTCGCAATCTACGAGCGTACGTTCGCGCCGTTCCGCGAGAAGCGCGAGAAGCTGGCCGCCGATCCTGACTATGTGGAGGACATCCTAAAGGCAGGCGCCGCGCGCGCACGCGCCGAAGCCGCCAAGACAATGGACAAGGTGCGCGCCGCCGTTGGCCTCTGATCCCCAAAACTTCGAAACCTCGAGACCTCGAAACCCCGAAACTTCGAAACTTCGAAACCCCGAAACTCTAACCCAGCTATGGCCCAGGCGGAACTTCTAGCAGACGACTACAAGGTGAACCTCGACGTGTTCGAGGGTCCGCTTGATCTGCTTTTGTATCTCATCCGCCGCGAAGAGCTGGACATCTACGACATCCCCATCGAGCACATCACGCAGCAGTACATGAGCTATCTCGACCTGATGCGCCAGCTGAACCTGGACGTCGCCGGCGAGTTCATCGTGATGGCCGCGACTCTCATGGTGATCAAGAGCCGCATGCTGCTGCCGGTGGAGCGGCGCACTGCAGACGAGACTCCCGACGAGGAATGGGTGGATCCTCGCCTCGACCTAGTTCGCCAGCTAGTGGAGTACAAGAAGTTCAAGGACGCCGCCGGCAAGCTCGGCGAATACGAGGCGCTGACGCAAGAGCGCTTCGACTATGGCGGCGGCCGCCCCAAATTCGAGAAGACCGCAGCCGACGCCGCTGACGCTCTATCGCGCATCGACCTGTACGATCTTCTCACTGCGTTCCAGGATGTTCTCTCGCGCCTTGCGGAAGTGCCGCAGGAAGAGCTCAAGGGCATGCGATGGAGCGTGCCCGACAAGATGGACATGATTCTCGAGCGCGCGCATTCCGACGGCCAGGTGGCGTTTTCCCATCTATTCAACGAGCGTTCCCCGCGCGGCGAGGTGATTGTGACGTTCCTCGCGCTTCTGGAGCTGCTGCGCCAGCATAGGATCATCGTGTACCAGAACGCCCATTTCCATGAAATAACCGTCCTGCCATCCAAGGAGATGCCGGACGACCAACCTCTTGAGGCCCCAGATGAATGGTGACGACGAACAGAACCTTACTTCTCCGCCGGAGCAGGGCGAGCAGCCTGCAGAGCAGAGCGCTGAACAGCCTGCCGAGCAGAACGGCGCGCCCGCTGTCAAGCCTGAGCCGGTGCGCCCGAAGGGTCCTCGCATTCCTCTGCCGGGATCTCTTCAGGAGATCGTGGGCGCGCTGCTCTTCGCGAGCGAGACGCCGCTCACGGTCGGCGATCTGCGTTCGTGCGTGAGGGGCGTTGCGCCAGACGAAGGCGACGACCCGGAAGTGATGTCCGTTTACCAGAGCTGCACCACGCGCGAGATCGAGCAGGCGCTGCGCGGTCTCGAGAAGGAGCTTGAGCGCAGCGGATGCGGATTCGTTCTCGTGTGCGCAGGCGGCGCGTACCGCCTGCAGACGGCGTCGCAGTGCGGGCGCTACGTGCGCGCGCTTCTCAAGCTCGACCGTCCGAACCGCCTCTCCCGCGCGGCGCTCGAGACGCTTGCGATCATCGCCTACCGCCAGCCGATCACGAAGGCGGAGATCGAGCAGATACGCGGCGTCGCCGTGGATACGATCGTGAAGTCGCTCGTGGATCTTCAGCTCGTGCGCCTTGTGGGACGCAGCGAGTTGCCGGGCCACCCGTTCCTCTATGGCACGTCGCCTCTCTTCCTGGAGCACTTCGGCCTCGCCTCGCTCAGCGAGCTCAACGAGATCGATCCCACTCTGCAGCGCTCCAATCCGCGCGAGCGCGCAAAGCTCTTCGTGAAGGAGAAGAAGCCCGACCAGCCAACGCTTGAAGACGCCGCGAAGGAAGCGGCGGCGAAGGAGGCAGAGGCTGCCGCAGCGAAGGACGCCGGGGCGAATGAAGGGGCGCCGGGCGGCGAAGCCGCGGAAGGCGAGCCGGCGAATGGCGAGGCGCAGGATGAGGTGACGCCGCGCGAGCGCGTGGCGTTCCGTCCCGACGACGAAGAGGAGTTCGTGGACGACGCCCCAGACGCGTTCGACGACGACGAGCCACTAGCGGGCGACGACGAATCGCTCGTCGACGATGACGACGAGTCGCTTGTGGATGATGATGACGACGATGGCGATGATGATGATGGCGATGATGACGGCGAGACCGCCGAAGGAGACGATGATGAAGAAGACGAATAGGCTGTGCCCGCTTCTCCTGTGCGTTTTTGCGGCAGTGGTGTGCGGCTGCAACAAGGGACCTTCGCTTGCGGAGATCGAAGACCGCGAGCGCGCGTCGCGTCTCTACACGAACGCGATGGAGGATCTGCAGGCGGGGCGGCTCGACGCGGCGATAAAGGGCTTTGAGCATGTGGTGCTGCAGGAGCCGAAGTCGTACTCGGCCCATTTCCAGCTGGCCACGCTTCTGCAGGACGTGCGCAAGGACTATGTGGGGGCGATCGTCCACTACAGGTACTATCTGCAGCTGCGCCCGAAGTCCGACAAGGCCACCGTTGCGCAGGACAGGGTGAAGCTCTGCGAAACGCTGCTCTCCGCCGAGATGGTCCGCAAGGCCGGCGGCAGCGCCTCGAACAAGCTTGCGGCCGACAATGAAAAGCTCACTGCGGCTTGCGACGAGCTCACAAAGAAGGCGAAGAAGCTCGAGGAGGATCTGGCAAAGGCCAACCGGCAGGTGACGGGCCTCAAGGCCGAGCTTGCCACAAAGACGCGGCTCGTGGCGAAGCTCGCGGAAGAGCAGGGGGCCGGCGCGGCGAAGAGCCCTGCGATCAAGGAGGCGCTGGCGGCGCTGGGCGAAGAGCGCGCCGCGGCCGAGAGGCGCAGGCTGCGTCCTACGGACGCGGAGCTGCTCGACACCGACGACGAGCCGGAGCGTCCACTCGGCGCCTCCGAAGAGCTCGCCAAGGTGAAGAGAGATCTTGCCAAGCTCGACGCCGAGCCAGCGCCGAAGCCGCCCGCGTCGGCCAATGGCGCGGTGGCGGGCGGCGCCTCCGCCAACGCGAAGCCGGTTGGACGCCTGCCGGTGATGGACGGCCTCATCGGCGGCCACCACCGGTCGCAGCGTCCGGCGCGTCCCGAGACGTACACCGTGCAGGAAGGCGACACCCTCTTCAAGATATCGCAGCGCTTCTACGGTTCGGCCAAGATGTGGCGCTCGATACAGGAGGCCAACCGCGCCATCGTTCCTGCCGACGGACGCCTGCGCGCCGGCCAGGTGATAAAGCTGCCGTAGCCCGTCTGGAGACATCCCGCCATGGCAGCACGCGCGACATCGCTATTCCGCAGAAGCCACGTCTGGTCCAGCGACGACGACGTGCCGTGGAGCATGGACGTTGACGACGGCTCCTCGCGCAACGGCGTTCCGCCCGGCAAGGTGGACGGCTGGCGGCTCATGCACTACTTCTCCGACAAGGGCTTCGGCACTCTCGCGCGTTCCACCAGACGCCAGCGGGTGCGGCGCCGCCAGACGCGTTTCCTCGCGACCGTGGCAGTGCTCTTCGTGCTGTGGTGCATTTTCCGATGTGTATGATTTCAACAGAAAACTGAAAAAGCAAAGGACGCTCAAATGAACAGAACAAGATTGATTGCAACATTCGCCGCCGTGGCTGCATGCGCCGCCGCATACGCCCAGCAGCAGGACACCGCCGCCGCGCGTGCCGCATACCAGCGCGAGCAGGCTCTCGCAGAGGTTCCTCGCCTCGTGCAGCAGTTCGACATCCTTAGCCAGAACCAGGACGAGATCGCGCAGCGCCTCGTCAAGCTCGAGGGCGCCGACAACACCGGTGGGCTCCGTTCCGAGATCGACGCCCTCCGCGCCGAGATCGCCGAGCTTCGCGCCTCCATCCGCCGCGAGCAGGACGCCATGCGCCGCGAGATCGTGACCGACCTTGCAGGCCGCATCACGAAGCTCACGCCTCCTCCGCCCCCTCCGCCGGCTCCTGCGCCAGTCGTCGCTCCTCCTGCGGCGGTGACGAGGCCAGCGCCCCCGCCGCCTCCCGCGATCGGTCCGCACTACGAGTACGTGGTCGAGAAGGGGCAGACGCTCTCCTACATCGCCCAGGGCTTCGACACCACGGTGCCCAAGATCCTCGCCGCCAATCCCGGCCTCAAGCCGAACGCGCTGCGCGTGGGCCAGAAGCTGATAATCCCCGCTGAGGAGAAGCCCGCGCCCAAGAAGTCGCAGCCTTCGCATACGCGTCCACGCCGGTAATAAACTCATTGCGCATCGCCATGAACTTCTTCTCGCCATTGCCGCATCGTCCGGTGACGCTTCCTCCAAAGGAGGTCGACCGCCGCTTCACCTTCATGCGCTACCGCCAGGTGGCCGTGATGCTCGTGGTGTACGCGCTCTTCTACGTGTGCCGCCTCGCGTTCTCGGCCACGAAGACGACGCTCATAGAGCAGAACATATACTCCGCCCAGGAGTTAGGGTACGTCGGCGCGGCGATGCTCTGGGCATACGCGATAGGCAAGGTGGTCAACGGCTTCCTCGCGGACCACGCCAACGTGAAGCGCTTTGTTGGATTCGGGCTCTTCATCACCGCATTCGCCAACATGCTGGTAGGCTTCCAGATGCCGGCGGTGGTGCTGATCGGGGTGTGGTTCGTGAACGGATTCGCGCAGGCAAGCGGCGCGCCGTGCTGCGTGGTGTCGCTGTCGCGCTGGTTTGCGAAGAAGGAGCGCGGCACGTTCTACGGAATCTGGAGCTGCTCCAACAACCTCGGCGAGGCGATAGCCTATGTGCTCACAAGCGTGGTGATGGTCAGCGTGGCCAAGACGTGCGGCGTGGACTGGGGATGGCGCTCGGGTTTCTGGGGAGCGGCGTTCTGCGGCTTTGTTGGCATAGGCCTCATCGCGATGTTCTTCAAGGACTCTCCCGAGAGCGAGGGTCTTCCGTCCGTGGCCACATGGAAGAACGAGCCGGTGGACGCCAGCGAGAAGGCCGCCGCGGGCGACGTGAAGAAGGGCCAGCGCCTCGCCTTCACGAACTGGGCCGTGTGGATGATCGCCATCTCCGGCGGACTCTTCGCCGCAAGCCGCTACGCCATCATCGACTGGGGCATCTTCTTCCTCGAGGTCAAGAAGGGCTATCCCAACACGACGGCGGCGTCGATCATCACGCTCAACTCCATCGTGGGCGCTGTGTCGTCGTTCCTCTCCGGGATAATCTCCGACCGCTTCTTCAAAGGCAGCCGCAACGAGCTCGCCCTCATCGCCGGAATCATGAACGTGACCGGCCTTTCGCTGATGATGCTCGTTCCTGGCCAGCACATGTGGGTGGACGTCACGGCTATGGTCCTGTTCGGCCTTGCCGTGGGCATACTTCTCACCTTCCTCGGCGGTCTGATGGCAGTTGACCTCGTGCCGCGAATCGCAGCTGGCGCGGCGCTCGGCATCGCGGGCCTCGGCAACTACATCGGCGCCGGCCTGCAGAGCATAGTCTCGGGCTACTTCGTGACAAAGGACGCCGTCACCGGAAAGCCCACGCTCATCTCGCACACTTTCGCGAACGGGTACACGCTCGACTACATAGCGATATTCTGGATAGGCATGGCGCTTCTCTCGATGCTGTGCGCTCTCTCCGTCTGGCACAAGCGCCCCAGGTAGCCGGATATTCTCCACGCGCGGCCCCGTGTTTTTTGCGCACAGGCATGGAGCCGCAGAGGCGTCATTACGACATTGTGACATTGTGGAACGATGTCATTGCGGAGTTGTGGCATTCGAAGTCCCCAATATATTGTG
>CAMIVJ010000181.1 GCA_946401765.1 uncultured bacterium
ACGCTCGACCGCATGGGCACGCCGATGGTGCGCTACCGCACGCGCGACCTCTCGCGCCTCCAGACGGGGCAGTGCCAGTGCGGGCGCACGATGCGCGTGATGGACCGCGTGCACGCGAGAAGCGACGACATGCTGATCATCCACGGCGTGAACGTGTTCCCGAGCCAGATCGAGGCGTGCCTCATGAAGGTGCCGGAGGTGGCGCCGCACTACATGATTGAGCTCTCGAGCACCGAGACGATGGACCGCTTCGAGATCAAGGTGGAGGTCACGGCCGACACGATGTCCGACTCGATGTCCGCCATGGAGGCCGTGCGCAAGCGCGTGGCGGCGTCCATCAAGGAGATCGTGGGCCTCTCGCCGAAGATCTCCCTCGTGGCCCCCGGCTCGCTCCCGCGCAGCGAGGGCAAGATCAAGCGCGTAATCGACAACAGGAGAAAGTAAGATGATCATCAGGCAAATCAGCATCTTCCTCGAGAACAAGCCAGGCCAGCTTGCCGGCATCTGCCGCGCTCTCGCGAAGGCCGAGGTGAACATCGCCACGCTCTCGCTTGCCGACTCGGCCGACTTCGGAATCGTGCGCATGATCGTGGATGACCATGTGAAGGGGGCGCGCGTTCTCGCCGAGGCGGGCTTCGCCGTTCGCGAGACCGAGGTGGTCACGGTAACGGTGCCTGACCGCCCTGGCGGCATGGCCGAGCTCATGGAGAAGATCGATGGTGCAGGCCTCGACATAAACTACTCCTACGCCTA
The DNA here is from genome assembly GCA_946401765.1 of uncultured bacterium. Taxonomy (GTDB): domain Bacteria; phylum Verrucomicrobiota; class Kiritimatiellia; order RFP12; family UBA1067; genus RUG572. The sequence continues at coordinate 754 of CAMIVJ010000181.1, forward strand.
CGCCCTCGGTCATGGAGAGAAGGCGATACTCGTCTTCAGCTTCAACGACAACGCCAAGGCCGAGGCTGCCTTGAAGGGCTGAGAGGAAAGGAAAGATGGAGTTTCTGAGCACGCGCTCGTGCGGGGCGGCGGATTCGCTGGATGCGATTCTGCGTGGCCTTGCGCCGGACGGCGGTCTCTACGTGCCCGCGCGAGTGCCTGCGGCCTTCGCGGCTGCAGGCTGCGAAACGCTTGAGAAGGCCGAGCGCTCCGCGCTGGGCGCAGTGTTCGACGACGTGGCGGAGGCGGTGCGCGAAGACGCCATTCGCAATCTGCTCGCCAAGTTTCCGTCCGAACCCGTGCCGCTGGTGCATGCGGGCGGGCTAGATGTGCTGGAGCTGTTCCATGGTCCGACTGGCGCGTTCAAGGACGTGGCCCTCTCCGTTCTTCCCGTTCTCATGGCTGCGGCCGCATCGCGCGCAGGATGCCGCCGCGTTCTCATTCTCACGGCGACTTCCGGCGACACCGGCTCGGCCGCGATGGCCGGTTTCGCCGACGTGCCAGGCGTTGAGATCGCGGTGTTCTTCCCGAATACCGGCACTTCACGCATCCAGCGCCTCCAGATGACCACTCCCTCGGCCAAGAATGTGCACGGCATTGCCATACGCGGCAACTTCGACGACGCGCAGGCCGCGGTGAAGCGCATCTTCGCAGATTCCGCCATCCGCGCCGAAGCCGCCGCGAAGGGCGTGTGGCTTTCGTCGGCCAACTCGATCAACATCGGGCGCCTCGTGCCGCAGATCGGCTACTACCTCTACGCGGCAGCGAAACTGGGCGTAGAGTTCGACGTGGCTGTGCCGTCCGGCAACTTCGGCAACATCCTCGCGGCGAAGTACGCTAAGCTGATGGGCGCGCCCATAAGGCGGCTCGTGTGCGCCTCGAACGTCAACGACGTTCTGGCGCGGTTCATTGCGACGGGAATCTACGATCCGGGCGACAAGTTCACGGTTACGAACTCGCCGTCGATGGACATCCGCCGCAGCTCGAACGTGGAGCGTGAGATATGGCTCGCCTGCGGCGGCCTTGAAGACCCTGCCGCGGCGGCAGCCGAGACGAAGCGGCTCATGGACGAATTCGCCGCCACTGGCCGCTACGCCCTCTCTCTCTCCGCCAAGGCCCGTCTTCAGGAAGAGTTCCTGTGCGGCAGCGTCACGCCAGAGGAGACCGAGGCAGAGATGCGCCGCATGCGCGCCGAGTGCGGCTACGTGCTTGATCCGCACACCGCGGTGGCGACTGCCGTGGCGCGCAAGCTGGGGCTGCCGAAGGACGGCGTGCCGTGCCTCGTCGCCGCCACCGCGACGCCATACAAGTTCCCTGAAACGTGCCAGCGCGCCTTCGGCGAGAACGTGCTCGCGAGCCCCCCCCCGTCGTTCGCCGCCCTTGAGACGGCTCCCGTCACGCAGACGAAGGTTGTTGACGTGGACGGAATTGATGCCGCCGTACGCGAACTTTTTTGAAATATTTTTTCTACCCCTATTGCACGGACCTCGGTTTTTTGCTAAACTCTAGTCGTCAGCAGAAGAACCGGGCCTATGACGGGCGCGGAATTTTCTGTTGCCCTGAAGAGGATGAAAGGAAAAAACGATGAAAAAACTGTTGTTTGCATGTGTGTGCGCGGCGACGGTCGCCGCGTTCGCCGATCCGCTGAACAAAGTCGGCTTTGAGGGGTACGCTGCTGGTACATCCGAACTCGGTCTAAAGACCGATGATGGAACCGAGACGGGGCAGTTCTTTTGGTGGTATGAGGCCGCCAACGGATCCACAGATGGTTCTCAGGTGAAGGCGTATGGTGGCGAGGAGAATCTGCCTGCGTTTGTCTATGCGCCGTTCTGCGGAGTGCCTGATTTCTTCAAGCAGGATGAAACCAATACCAGATACCTTGAGCTCTCCACAGAGGGTGGCACTCTTTGGCGTAGCGTATATGATGCAGGGTCGGCGCATGATGGACCTGGTGAACCAGAGCCGTTGGATACCGAAAGTATTTACGTTGATACTCTGGTCCAGTTCACGCCGACCGAAGACGGGGAGATTCCTCAGTTGGAGCAGACTGAAGATTCGACGCCGGAAACTCCTATGTACAAAGACAAACTGGCGCTGTGGCTCAATGTTGATGCCACCGACGAAGAGCATCCTGTGACGAATCTCTGTGTCTATGCGGCAGTTTGCAGTGCCGAAGACGGCTCCATCTTCCCCACGAAGTTTACCTTGACAAACGCGCCTAAAATCAATCCTGAAACGTGGTATCGTCTTACTGTCAAGATCATCCCTGGTGTTGCGGCATATGGTTCTGTGCCCGGTTTCATGATTTACATCGACGGTGTTCTTATGCAGTCTGACGTTGCGGGAATCATTGCGGAAAGCGATTTGGAAAATTTTATTGACGATCCTGCCATATTGGACGCCGTCAATAAAAAGGCGATATTCTGCTCTGTGGCGACCGTGGACAACAACAACAGTATTTGTGCTGTTGGCTTCAAGGGTTCGGGCAAGGTTGATGACTTCGCCGTCACGTATGACACCCCTGCCTTCCTCACGAGCACTGGTGCACTTGACTTCACGCTTACGTGGGATGAGAATGTGTCTGCCGTATCCTACACGATTGGTGAGACCACGACCGAGATCACTGGCGACACGTTTGCGGCTGGCACCACGACCTTCCAGGTCGCGGCTGGTGCGCTTGTTACTGTTGCGGCCACTCCCAAGGATTGGTATGTGATTGCTGATGGTACTGGTGAAGTTTCGGTCAACGAGACCACAACGAAGGCTGTTACGACTGCACTCGCGGCTTCGCCTGAAGCTGCTGGCGCCGGTACTGCGTTCGGTGAGCTCACCACTGCGAAGGTCAAGGACTGGGCCGATGCGAAGAGCCTCACGCCTGCTCAGATCGCCGCTTGCGAGTATGCGATGGACGCCTACCTGCTCAACACGGGTCTGGATGCCGCGCCTGCTCTCGCGATCACCTCGATCGAGGAGACCGATGGCGGCTGGAACATCACGGTCAAGGCCACGGCTGGTGACGCCACGGTGTCCCTCGACGGCATCAACGGCGCGCTCAAGGTGAAGACGGCCGCCACGCTTGGCGCCCTCGCCGACGCTGCGGCTGACACCTACACGGCCACGTTCGACGCGGATGGTGTTGCCACGATCAAGGTCACTGGCGACAACAAGAACTTCATGAAGGCCACGGTTGTTGCTCAGTAACATCCGTTCGGTTTGACCGAAGTTGAAATGAAGAGTGCGGTGCGCTTTCGCGCGCCGCATTCTTTTTATGTGTTTGCCGCCTGTCATGCACTAGGCACTAGACACTAGGCACTCATTGACATCTCATCGGTATCTTGCTAGAATTTTACTCCGTGGAAAAATGCTCGATAGCCATAGTGGGTGTTTCATGCAGATTTGCCGGAGCGTCCGATCCTGGTGCGTTCTGGCGTCTAGTGATGCATCGTGAAAGCGCCATATCTCCGCTGGGGGTGGACATGACGCTTGCGCCTGGCGCGCACAATCTATTCGAGCGTCCGTATCCAACGCATGCAGGGCTGCTGGGCGACCTCTACGCCTGCGTGCCGCGCGACATCACTTTCCCGCGCCAGATAAACTCCGGGGAAAACCAGGATCTCTATTTTGCCGTGCAGCTTGCGTTTGATGCGCTGGTTGACGCCGGAATGCGTCCGCACTCCGTGGATCCCGTTCGCGGCACCGTGCGCTTCGGCTACGCCCCTCCGTTCAGCGCGTCCACCGTCAACTGGCTTGAACACACTTTCTTCATTGACCAGACGATGGACATCATCCGCCGCTTCTTTCGCTCTGCTCCCGAGGATGCTCTTGCGATGGTGCGCTCGTCTCTCGTCGATTCTCTTCCAGCTCCCGATGCCCGCAGCTTCCTTGCCGGTCTTGGACACCGCGTTGCTGACTGGATAGCGCGCGAATGCTCTTTCACCGGCGGCGCCACAACCCTTGACGCTGGCGCCCTCTCAGGCATCGCAGCGTTGCGCGCCGCGATTGACGACCTTCGCAGCGGCCGTGCCGACGTCTCCCTAGCCGGCGCAGTAGCATCCCCTCTCAACCGCGCGATACTAGAAGGCCTATCCGGCGAAGTCACGTTCTCCACCGGCGCGGATCTTGTTCCCTTCAGCCGCGACGGCACGGGCACCATTCCCGGCGAAGGCGGAGCTTTCTTCGTGCTGAAGCGCGAAGCCGACGCTCTCAAGGCGCATGACCGCATCTACGCGCTTGTGCGTTCTGTGGCGTGCGGCGCGCAGCCGATGGATGTGATGCTGCAGACTGCTGCGGACCGTGCAGACGCGCCCCTTGCGTCAATACAGCTCATAGAAGGCGACGGCAGTGGAATACCGGATGCCGACGAGGAGCAGGTGGCGGCTGTGCAGAAGCTGTGGGGCGAGCACAAGCCGGGAGGGCCGCTTGTGGGGATAGGGTCCGTCAAGGGCAACGTGGGCCACTGCCTTCTCGCGTCGGCCGCCGCGTCCATCATCAAGGCCGCCCTTGCGCTGCGGCGCAAAGTGCTGCCGCCCCAGATGCCCGCCGCGCATCCGCTCGAGAGCCTGGCGAATCTCGGGAGCCCCGTGTATCTGCTGAACGACGCGCGTCCGTGGATAACTGGCGATCCCAGTTCGCCAAGACGCGCGGCGGTGATGGTGGAGGATCTTGGCGGACGGCGCGCGGCGCTTGTTCTCGAGGAGGAGCCCACTACGGAGGACAGGCAATGAACGCAGATCTCAGCGAGGCGTTCGGCAGCGAGCTTGTGCTCTTGGGCGCGGCGGACGACGCTGCGCTTGCGGACGCGGCGGACGCTCTTGTGCGCTTTCTCGACCAGGCTCCCGGCGTGCCGCTGCGCGACGTGGCGTACACCTGCGCCAGACGCTTCCCAGAATCGCGCACGGCAGTGCTGGCCATCGTGGCTCGCTCCGCCGGCGAGCTGCGCGCGCGTCTCATCTCGGCCGCAGGGCGCATACGCGGCGGCACCGCTCGCGTGCGCGACAAGAGCGGCACCTACTATTTCAGGCGCCATCTGCTTGGCGAAGGCATTGGAAAGCTCGCGTTCGTCTTCCCCGGCGCTGCGTCGTTCTACCCCGACATGCTTCGCGACCTCTCTGTGAGGTTCCGCGAGTGCCGACTGCCCTTTGACGAGCTTGAGGCGGCGCTCGCCGGAGCGGGGCAGTTCCAGCCTTCGGCGTTCGTGTTCCCGCCGGCCTCATACTACCGGCACGATGCTGATGTCTTCACGGCCGGGGCGTACGCCGAGACCGTCGTCTCCACCTACACCGCGA
>CAMIVJ010000182.1 GCA_946401765.1 uncultured bacterium
CCAGACGCCGCGATTCCATCCGGCCTCCATTCGCCGCTCGTCCGGCGAGAGAACACCGTTTTCGTCGAGATCGACGCCGAATGAGACCTCCACGTTGTTCGACGCGCACGGCGCGAAACTCAGCGAAAAGGAAAGCGTACCTGTTGCCGACAACGCATTCAGCGCAATATTTGTGCACGCGCCGGCATCGGCAAAGTCAGGCTGCGGCAACGGCGCAGCCACTGCCTTGCGCGCGAACGCGACTAAGGCGACTAGCGTGAGCAAGATCGCGAAGTGTCCTCGGGTGGCCATGTGGACATTATAGCATTTCATGGGTTTCTCGTGTGGATTATTTGTCAAAGATCGCCCTTCTTGAGGTTGCACGTGCGGCACAGCATCTGGAGATTGTCGGGGATGGTGTGGCCACCCTTCGACCAGGGCGTCGTCGGCCATGAGCCGCTGCAAAATCTGCTACGAACGGGGGAGCAGACGCTTCTCGCAGTCGGCGAAGCCTTCGATTCGGATGTCGCCGCGCCGGTTGATCTCCACAATGGCATAGCTGTTGTGGGCGGGGAACGGCTTTTCTATCATCGCCTTCATCGTCCAGTAGTGGATGTTGCGGCGGCAGCTGTAGTTCCCGGAATGATGGTGGCCCTGTATCACGGCGCGCACCTGTCTGTTGCGCTCGAGAATGCCCACAACCTTGTCCGCATTTCCCAGGCATATCGCTGGACTCACGCCTGAGAAACGGTCGGAAAGCTGATGGCAGAAGACCACGGTCGGCAACGCGCGCGAACGCTTCAGCTCGCCCTCGAGCCACCTCAGCTGGTCGTCTGGAATGAAAGCCTTGGTCCAGTCGAAGTTTCCGCGGCAGTATGGCGTACGGTCCGCGTTGAAGTTGCCGTCCAGAACGATGAACTTCACGCCTTTGACCTCGAACGCGTAGTGCGTCTTGCCCGCCGCATCGCCATGGTTGCGCGTGTGCGCGAGGAAGTCCTCCTTCGAGATGCAGTCCATGTCGTGGTTTCCAAGCACATGGTAGCGCGGTCCCTTGAATCGCGCGAACTCCGCCTCGATCGCGTCAAGGAAGCGAATCGCCTCCGCCTGAAGCTCTTCCGCCGGGCGCCGCGTCTTCGTCTCGCCGCTTCCCCGCCATTCCACGCCCATGTCCTTCATGTCGCCAAGCTCGATGATGAAGTCGAGCCCCGCCGCGTTGAAGGCGTCCACCGCCTGACGCATCTTCGGAAGCGAATCGCGATAGTGCCGCGCGGAACCGGGCCATACGGCCTTGTCCTTTTCCGCGTAGTGGGAATCGGTCACCACGCCGAACCGCACGCACGAACTCTCATCGGCGCCATCTCCAGAAAAGGAGGAAGCCACCGCTCCGCCCGCCAGAAGTGTCTGAATGAACGTTCTTCTTCTCATCTTCACGTTCCTCTGTGTTCAACGTGGATCATCACTTCATATCGCCGTTCAATGTATCCTTGATGCTCCAGCCGGTGCGTTCAAGAAGCGTGCGCGCCTCGTCGCGGCCAACCTTGTGCATGTCGGCGACGATGCCCACCATGCGCTCGCGGAGCTTTGCATTCGTTGGCTTCAGATTGACCATCATGTTCTCATAGACGTTTCCAAGGTGCACCATCGAACAGGTGGAAAGCATGTTGAGAACGAGCTTGTGGGCAGTGCCTGCCTTCATGCGCGTGGAGCCGGTCACCACCTCTGCGCCTGTATCCGTCACGATCGCAATGCCGGCAAGCTGCGCGAGCGGCGAGCCCTCGTTGCATGTGAGCCCCACCGTGGCGCAGCCTAGCGACTTCGCGTACTCAACCGCCGCGAGCACATACTCGGCGCCGCCAGCCGCGCTAATGCCGACCACGCAGTCAGCAGGCGCTAGAGCGATCGCCTTCAGGTCGCGCACGCCGAATTCGGCGCTGTCCTCCTCCGGTTCGCCCGCACGGTGCAGCGCCTCCACGCCGCCTGCCATCACGCCGACGATCGTTCCTTCTGGGACGCCAAACGTCGGACACGCCTCGGATGCGTCGAGAACGCCCAGCCGCCCCGACGTGCCAGCACCCACATAGACGAGCCGCCCCCCCTTCCGCAGGCAGGCGGTTGCAGTGTCGACTGCGCGCCCAACTGCATCGAGACAACCGTCCACAGCTTTGACGGCGTTCATGTTCTCGTCCTGGATGACTCGCAGCATCTCGGCAGTGGTCATTCTGTCGAGATGCGTCGTCCTGGGATTTCTCATTTCCGTCTTGAGCATGACAGCGCCTCACCTGTCAGTGCACTTCACTACGATCAGAATGCCCTGGCATGACGCAATGGGCACAGCACATGAACCATCCGCCCTGCGTGATACGGGAATCGCCCCGTTGCCGCCGAACGCCTCAACGCGCTTTCCTTTGAAGTCGAAAACAACCTCGAACTTCGCCGGATGCTCGTCCGCCGGATCATCCGCCGCAGTCACGTAGAAAGCGCGATCAGTGCAAGCGGCGTTGCGCGCGACCATCTCGCCCACGAGCAGCTGAGCGCCGTTGGACGCATGAATGCCGCTCGCCCCTTCCCGCGCGTCAGGGAAGGGAAGCGATGGACGCCTCGGGTAGTCGGGCGTAAATCCGACGAACCATGTGGCGACGTTTTTGAAGCGCATGTACTGCGGCCCAATGGTCTTCAGCTCTGCGTTTACGCGCTTGAGCTTCTCGTACTGCTCCGTCTGCTTGCCGGCGGAGTCAAGCACGTTGTTCGTCCACCATCCCTTGCACCAGCACGCCCAGGTTATCGCCTCCGCGCCGAAGCTGAGCGCGGCGTTCGCCTGGAAGCGGAGCCGGTTTTCGCTTGTTGGCGGCAGGCCGTCGCGCGAATTGACCTGCGGGATGTACCAGAAGGAGCGCTTCGTGCTGCGGCAGGCGTTGGCGACGACAATGAAGTTGTCGTACATCTTAGAGATGAAGCGGTTGAGTCCGGCGGGAGCAGTGTAGGGATAGAAGTCGTACGAGATGTAGTCGAGCGGCACGTCACGGCAGTACACCGCAATGTGCTCTGCGTACGTCTTCGTGCCAAGCTGGTTGATCGTCTGCTTCCCGGTGTTCTGCGCCACGCTCGCATAGTTGGGATAGAGGTTCAGGTAGAGAGGCATCCCTGGAATAGCCTTGTTGAGCTGGCGCACAACGTCTCCGTAGTACGGGAAATCGAGAGCGGACGGCTCGTCGCCGATGTCGACCGCCCAGATTGCGGGATGGTCCTTGAACGCCGCCGCACCCGCCGCGTACTTCTCGGGCGGGTTCACTTCGCGCATCTTGCCGGCGCGCTCGCCGTTGCCGCCCCACCAGCCGGGAACAACGCCGTTGACGATTGCGCCCACGCCGTTCTTCGCGAAGAGGTCGAGCGTGGCACGGTCGGTGGCCGCGAGCCCGCCCACGATGAAGTCCACTCCGCAGTCGTGGATTGCCTTCACGTGCGCATCCGTCTTCGCGTTCGCCTGCAGGCAGTATGCGCCTATGAGCAGCTTCGAGCGGTCCATCCGCTCGGCGGGCGGCTTTGCCGCGCACGTAGCCGCAGCGCACGCGGCCACAGCCGCAATTCCAAACATTCTTGTAGTATTCATCATCATCTCAGCTCCTATTTGTTTGTTGGTAACTTTGCACAAGCTTTTTACGCACCGAAGGCGAATTGAAGCCGCAGAATCGGGCGCAGTTGATGCATGCCCCGACAACTTGCGGAGAGGAAGGCACGACGAGCTTAAGGCCTGGCTTCAGCTCCTGCTTCAACAGTTTGCCGAAGGCGGCATTCGTGGCGATTCCGCCTGAGACCACTACCACATCGCCGCAGTCGTGCGATTCAGCCGCGCAGTTCAACACCTTCGCGAACGCACGCGCGTTCTCCACGAGAATGCCTCTCGCCACTGCATCGCCCGCGGCGTCCGCCTCGAACGCGAGCGGCGCAAAAGACGCGACAAACGCGGGTTCGCGCCGATACACCTCAAGCACAAGCTGTTCAAGCGTCATGCCCGCCTTGCGTTCTACAAGCGGAGTCAGCGCTGTGGCCGCGGAAAGCCCCTCCGACTCGCCGACCGCCGCGCGGATCACGTCGCGCCCGATGTCGTAGCCGCTGCCGCTCTGCCCCAGCAGATAGCCCCATCCGTTGAGACGTGTCACCCTGTCTGGTTCCTTTGCATATACGATCATGCCTGTGCCGCACACGCCGGCGACGCACCGGTCGGCGTCCGTAGCGGCGGCGACCACGTTCATCACGTCGTTCTCGCACTTCACCTTCTCCACGCCGCACGCATGCGAGACGGCGGCGGCGAAGCACGGACCGTCGTCCTTGGTGAAGATTCCTGCCGTACCGATGTAGATGGCCGCCACTGAGCGCGGCTCTCCCTGCGTCAGCGTCTCGACGATCTCCTTCACGCGCGCGGTGCTTTCATCGAAACCCAGCACGTTTGGATTGCAGGGACCAGCGGTATACCCCGCAAGAATGCGCCCTCCTTCATCGAAGAGAATGGCCGCAGTCTTCGTTCCACCGCCATCTATGCCTATGTAGCAACGTGTCATTTGCTTCACCTAGATATGCGAAAATCTTTTTGCCATATCGCAGTCTATTTTAACCCATATACCCACTTTGCGTCAAGTAGGTTTATGGGTTTACGCCTATTTCAGCCGCGCGCAATTGACTTGAACGGGAATTTGCGGAAGACACTGCGTGCTCAGCGCCGGAGATTTGATATACTATACGCATGAACCCATTGTCAGACATTGAGAAAACAGGCGAGTTGTCGCTGGAGGACGTGTGCTCGTTGGTGCGCGGCGGCGAGCGAGTGCTGCTGATGACGCGCCATGCGGAGCGTCCCCACATCGACCATGAGGATCCGTCCTTCGGCTGGGAACTGCCCATAACCGAGGAGGGGCAGTCCGCCAGCCGCAAGTTCGGCAAGGCGCTGCGCCAGTTCGCCGGCGTCGTCCAGTTCGCCGCAAGTCCGCTACGCCGCACCGTGATGACCGCCTCATGCATCGCGGAGGGCATGGGCGTGGATCGGCCACACATTCCCACGCATGACTGCCTCGGCAACGGGACGTTCTATTTCGCCGACGCGCATGCGATCTGGGAGGAGTTTCGCGACGGCAGTTTCTTCCGGAAGTGCTTTGACTATTTCGCCGCCGGAACGGGGCGGGGATTTGCCGACCTGCACGCTGCCTCCGATGCGCTGGAGAAATGGTGCATCGCGCATTTCACCGCGCCGCTTGCGGTGTTCACCACGCACGACCTCTACATTGCGGCGTTTCTCGCCGCGCGCAGGGCAATCCCGCGCTTCACCGAGGCGAACTGGCCGCGGTTCCTCGATTCTGCGGCAATCGTGATCGCTCCGGACGGCGGGCGGCGCTACGCGCTTGTCCGTGCTGGGCTCTCGGACCGCGCCACTGGCGTCTGAAGACTTTAGCCCGCCATCCGAATGAAGTCTCGCCTTGTCATTTCAGCGGGGCGCAGTTCACGTGCGAGCGGATGAGGCGCCGGCGATGCGCTGCGGCACGCTGCGAGAACTCGGCGAAGTCGCGCTTCTTCGGATCGGGATATGTCCAGAGCGCCTCGGAGAGCGCAAGCGCGCGCGGCCAGAGCTTCCACTCCAGCATTGTTATGTTGGGCGTCCGCTCCGCCCAGTTGCAGCACTGGCCGCCAACCACGTTCTTGCGCGCCTGCGGTTCGACGCCTTCAAGGACGTCGAAGCGGTACACTTTATCAAGCGAGAGGTGCGGGTATCCAAGATAGGGGAAGGGGTCTTCGGGGATGCCTTGGTCCATGTCGAAGTAGCAGTGTGTCGTAGGGCAGCGCACGATCTCGTAGCCCCTGTTCGCGGCGCGCGCGCCCGCGCCCCACGGACGCCAGCACATGCCCATCGTGGCCTTGGGGAGAAACGAGTTGAACGAATCGCCGCCGGCTTTCTTGAAGTCGTCCCACTTCTCCCACGACGACGAAAGGAAGATTTCGTCCCAGCCGATCGCGCGACGTCCCTTCTTCTCAAGATACGTCACGAGGTGACGTGTGAGCCACGGCTGCAGGTCCTCCACGCCCTTGAGCCCCTCGCGCTTGATGTGCG
>CAMIVJ010000183.1 GCA_946401765.1 uncultured bacterium
GCAAGGACGACGGAGTGCACGAGTACCACGGCCTCACGCGCTGGCTGTGGGTCTCGATGGACGCCTTCGGCGACAGGTCGATCGACACTTTGGGCGTGCCGATCATCCTCGCGAAGAAGTATCAGGGTCCGGCATCGCATCTGCACATCGCGAGCAACATGCCGGGCATCGGAACCACGGCTGCAACTGGCGACGGTGCTGACGGCTGGATCGAGTTCTGGCCGAGCTCCTACGGCAATGGCGCAAGCGGCATTGTCGGTGCTCCGACGAAGGTGTACGGCTACGACTGGAACGACACGTGCAACGGCGAGGCTGCGGGACACGGCTCCATGCAGGTGCACCGCTTCACGCCCGGCGAGCGCAATCCGGCCCAGGTGCTCTTCGCGCTCAGCGACTGGGGCAGCAGCACCGCCGGATATGCGTTCGGCCTTGGCAACATGTCTCACCAGTCGCTCGGATCTATGGACTGGACGTTCGCCTACGACACAGGCAAGCTCGGCGGCTCCACGCGCCTGAGCGCACTGGCGTACGAAGTGGCGAAGATCGAAATCTGGACGACGCCCGGTACGGTTGACATGACCGCGCGCTGGACGGGCAACGGCGACGGCACGACGCTGACGAGCGCGGATAACTGGGAATGCCGCGACGCGGCGGGCAACGTGGTCGAGAACGCCGTTCCGAACGAGCACACCACCGTCATCATCGACGGCACGACGTCGTTCAACGTGCCCGAAGGCACGGAGATGAACTGGAAGGGCGTGCAGATCGGCGAGGACGTCCACAAGGCGACGCAGATGGGCTACATCAAGTACCCGAACCGCGGGGCGAAGGGCGACGACAACTGGCGCAATGTGCTCCTTAAGCACTACATGACGCAGGGCGTGGGCGACCTTTCGGAGCTCAACGCCTACAACCTCCCGTGGTCGGCCACGTACATCAACGAGGCGCAGGTGCGCTATGATGGCTGGGTGTACGTCTCGGCGGAGAAGTCCGGCACGTGGAACCTCAACCAGCGCTACGACGACTACTACGGCTTCGCCATTGACGGCGAATGGAAGCTTCTCAACCACACCTACACCGCAAACAAGATGGTGAATTTCGAGATGGCCGAGGGCTGGCACAGATTCACCATCGTCTGCGGCGAGACGACGGGCGGAGAGGGCGCGAACGGCGCGTCCAACGGAATGTCCTACGACGGCAAACCGTGGCCGATGCTCGTGAGCGTCAACGGCTGGGAATACGTTCCGTTTACGTCCAGCCACTTCACGATGGGCACGGGTCGGAACGTCGTCACGCTGAACGCGGACTGCGACTGGCGCGGACTCGGCACGGTCACGCTTCCGTCCGGCTCCGTCATCGACCTGAACGGCCACACGCTCAAGGTGAAGGGGCTTTCGGCTGACGGCTACCTCGGCGCGGAGGTGACTTCCCGCACGATGCTCGACACCACGGTGACGCCTCCTTCGGTGCTTTCGAATGCCATGATGTGGTTCGACGCCGCCGACGCATCGACGCTGACGCTCGATGCTGACGGACGTGTCCAGAAGTGGACGTCGAAGGATTCGAACCACCTCGTCGCCACGTGTCCTGCGGCCAGCGACGCCTCTCCCGAAAACTTCCCGATCTACGACACGACGACGTGGGGACGTCCCACGGTCGATTTCGGCAAGACGGGCAGCCAGCGCGACTTGACCTACACGCGGCAGAACGGACTGCGCACAGTGTTCTGGGTCGTCAAGATTGAGAAGACGCAGGATGCCTTCCTCCTTGGCGACATAAAGGGAACGTCTGGAAATGTCGGCAATGGAATCTACCGGTTCCACCGCGGCGCAAACGGTCAGTACGGCAATTCGAACTATGCGAAGTTCAGCAATGCGTGGAACGGGACGACCGTGGTCAACTGGAGCAGCGACGTGATACCCGACGATGACTTCCAGGTGATTTCCATCGTCACATCCGCGACGGACTACGGAACCGACTCGCTCACGAACGACCGCAACCTCAATAACGGGGTGCGCACGGGCGGCCGCCAGCTCTCCGAACTCATCTGTTTCAACTCCGTCCTCTCCGATGCGGAGCGCACCGAGGTGGTGCAGTACCTGCAGCGGAAGTGGATGCTCGGCGGAACGCAGGGCACGCTGATCATCGACGTGCCGGAGGGCGTGGATTCGGCGAACGACGGCGTGGCCGTGGGCGGGAACGTGAAGGTCGTGAAGGAAGGCGCGGGCGCGTACGAGGCCTCGGCCGGCGCCACCTACACGGGCGGCACGGATGTGCGCGAGGGAATGTTCCGTCTCGGAACGCCCACCGTCACTGACGGACGCGATCAGGTGTGCACGGGCACGCTCGGCGCGTTCGGCACGGACGTGACGGTTCAGCCGGGCGCGACGCTGGACGCCTACGGCGCGATCAACAACTACAAGAACCGTGTGATCCTGAACGGCGGCACGCTCGCCAACACGGCGGCGATCTCTAGTGGGTCGAGCTACTCGCACTGGGGCAATGTCACGCTCTCTGCTGATTCGTACACGGACTTCGTGTGCGGCGGCATGGTGCGGCGCGACGGCACGCCCGTCACCGTCGATCTCGGTGGCTATACGCTCCACTGGAACGGACGCGGACAGAGTGGCAGCGACTGGTGCTGGATGCTCAACACGGACATCACCGCCGGTACGCTTGAGGTGGACGGCTTCTACACGGTGTACTACCTCACGGACAACACCAAGGGCATCCGCGCGCCTCAGACGACGCTCGTCGTGAAGAACTCCGGCATTCTCGCGATCGACCGCGAACCGATGACGGTGAAGGACTACATCTGCGCGAACACGACGGACGGCGCGGCGTACAGCGCGAACTCGCTCACCGTGAGCGGCACGTTCAGGCCCGAGAGCAACCGCCACTGGGGCTGCACGCTCGCAAGCGGCGCCACACTCGACCTCACCGCGTGGACAGGTTCGTGGAACGCTACTTCGGTAGGCGGCCGCACGGTCGTGTTCCCGACCACCGAGGGTGCAACCGTCACCGTCAAGCTCGGCGACCGCAAGGACCTTTCGAAGCTAGCGCACAGCGACGATCCGTACGCGGTGAAATGGTCCGCCGCGCCGGCAAACACGTTCTTCACGCTCGATGCTGCGTCCAGAAAGCGTGGATATCGCGTCCACAAGGAAGAGGGCGGCCTGCGTCTCTCCAGCATCGGCGGCTCCGCGATCTTCTTCCGCTAATGCGGGCAAAATAGGAGTTTGTGCAGATTTCTTTCGCCGGACTGCCTTTTGCGCTTGATTTCCGGCGAAGGAAACTGTATAATATCATCTCAATTTGTTTCAAGAAAGAAGAGGTCCATAAATGGGTACAGGTCGTACACTCCGCAAAGAGTCTCATGTCCGTCCGTGCAAGACGCCGGCCGGCAAGGCGCAGCGCTCCAGGGCGCAGCGTCGCCGTCTCGTCAAGTTTGGCATGGGCGAGGAAGAGGTCAAGCTGATGAGCGACGAGAACGTGCGCGTGCTCGTACAGCGTCCCGCCGTCGTGAAGAAGTTGATTGCGAAGAAGGCAGCTGCCAAGTAGGGAACCGGTGCGCGTCCTTCGAGGCGCGCGGCGGAGCAAGCGCGGGAGCGCAGAACCCATGACAGTCGTATCTTGTTCGATAGACGAACGGTACGTGAATCCCCTCTTCGAGGTCTTCGATGGAGGGGATTTGATTTTATCGTCGTACCGCGACGTCGAGGACGATCTCACCACGATGCGGATATTCGTGCCGGATTCCGCGGATGCGCCGCGTGCCGTAGAGGCGCTCGCGGCAGCGGGGAGAGTAGTCGGCCTGGAGCTGAAGCCCGAGGTGGGTGAGATTGCTGACGAGGACTGGAAGCTTGCGTACCGCAGGCATTTCAAGACGGAGATAATCTCACCTCGCCTCGCCCTCGTGCCCGAATGGGAGCTCGACGCCTTCCTCGCCTCCAACGCGAAAGCCGAGCATCCCGAGCTGCGCGCTCTTGTGCTCGATCCGGGCATGGCATTCGGCACCGGGCAGCACGCCACCACGCGCGCGTGCCTTGAGTATGTGGACTCTCTTGCCGTGGAGAATCCCGACCGGTCCTTCCTCGACGTTGGCTGCGGTTCGGGAATCCTCGCCATCGCGGCGGCTCTTGAGGGCTTCCGCGACGTGGCGGGATTCGACATCGACCCCGACGCCGTCGCGAACGCGAACGAGAACGCGGTGCGCAACTCGCTAGGGCTCCGCTTTGTGCGCGGCGACCTGTGCAATCTCTCCACGCTTCCCGGCGTGCGGCGTACGGGCGAGCGCTCGTTCGACGTGGTGGCCGCGAACGTGCTCGGTCCGGTGCTAGTGCGCTTTGCGGGCGAGATCGCGCCGCTCGTCGCGCCCGGCGGAAAGCTGATCCTTTCGGGAATCCTCGACGAGATCTACCACGAGGTGAAGGGCGCCTACGAGGCGCTTGGATTCGAGGAGGTCTCCAGCAAGCTCATCGGCGAATGGCGCACGGGGCTCTACGCCCGCAGATGAAAACAACAACATTGACAAGGGGGTAAGACCATGAACGCCAACAACCGCACGCATGCGATAAACGTGATCGCCGGGCGAACGCCGGACGCTCCGAGCGCCAATCTGCCGCCCGACACCTCGCTCGAGACGTACGGCGAGGACGTCTTCGGCGAGAAGGAGATACGCGCGTTTCTCCCGAAGTCCGCCGCCGCCAAGCTTCTGGCCACGGTGAACGAGGGCAAACCTCTCGATCCGTCGATCGCGGCCGACGTGGCGCATGCGATGAAGGAGTGGGCGCTATCTCGCGGCGCAACGCACTTCACGCACTGGTTCCAGCCGCTCACGGGCGGCACGGCCGAGAAGCACAACAGCTTCATCGAGCCTGCGGGAACGGCGCGCGCAATCCAGGCGTTCAGCGGCAAGAACCTCATCGGCGGCGAGGCGGACGCGTCGTCGTTTCCGTCTGGCGGACTGCGCTCGACGTTCGAGGCCCGCGGCTACACGGCGTGGGATCCCACGAGCCCCGCGTTCATCAAGCGCTACTCGGGTGGCGCCACTCTCTGCATCCCCACTGCGTTCTGCGCGCACACAGGCGAGGCGCTTGACTCGAAGACGCCTCTTCTTAGGTCCATACAGGCGCTCGGCAAGGCGCTGAAGCGGCTGATGGCGCACTTCGGCCAGCCAGAGTCGCGCGTCTCCGTGACGCTTGGAGCGGAGCAGGAGTACTTCCTGATCGACCGCGGATTCTATCTGCAGCGTCCGGACCTTCTCCAGACCGGCCGCACCGTGTTCGGCGCCGCGCCTGCGAAGCATCAGCAGCTTGAAGACCACTACTACGGCGCGATACGCCCGCGCATCCTCAAGTTCATGAACGAGGTGGAGACGCAGCTGTGGAAGCTCGGCATCCCCGCGAAGACGCGTCATAACGAAGTGGCGCCCGCACAGTTCGAGCTTGCGCCGATCTTCGAGGACCTCAACCTCGCCGTGGACCACAACATGCTCATCATGGAGGTGCTGCGCCAGACGGCCGAGCGCAACGGCCTCGAGTGCCTTCTCCACGAGAAGCCGTTCTCCGGCGTGAACGGCAGCGGCAAGCACTGCAACTGGTCCATCGCATACAACGGGCGCAACCTCCTCGAGCCCGGCTCCAATCCCAAGGAGAACGCGATATTCCTCACCGTGCTTCTCGCCGTGATAAGGGCGATCGATCTGCACGCGGATCTTCTGCGCGCCTCGACTGCCGGCGCGGGCAATGACCACCGCCTCGGTGGAAACGAGGCGCCGCCTGCAATCCTCTCGATCTTCCTCGGCGACGAGCTCAACGCCGTGATGAAGGCGATCGAGACCGGCACGTCCTGGTCGGCGCGCGGGCGCACGAAGATGAAGATCGGCGTGGACACGCTGCCGCCTCTGCCGCGCGACACGACGGACCGTAACCGCACGTCGCCTTTCGCGTTCACGGGCAACAAGTTCGAGTTCCGCGCGCCCGGTTCGTCCCAGAACTGCGCGCAGAACCAGATGGTGCTCAACACGATCGTCGCGGAGTCGC
>CAMIVJ010000184.1 GCA_946401765.1 uncultured bacterium
GCGGTCATGTCGTCGATCATTATCACGTCGCAGTCCTTCACGTCGCCCACCACGCTGAAGGCGTCCACGGTGGAATCGCCCGTACGCTGCTTGGCGACGATGGCAAGGCCGGTGCCCAGCTTGCGGCTATATCCGTACGCGGTCTTTGCGCCGCCGGTGTCGGGCGAAACCACGATGGGCTTCGCGAGATGCATGTCGCGGATGTACTTGAGGATCACGGGCTCGGCGTGCAGCTGGTCGAGGGGGATGTTGAAGAAGCCCTGGATCTGGTTCGCGTGCAGGTCGAGCGTGAGCACGCGGTCCGCGCCAGCCGCAGTGATGAGGTTCGCGACGAGGCGTGCGGTGATCGGCACGCGCGGCTGGTCCTTGCGGTCCTGGCGGGCATAGCCGTAGTAGGGAATCACGGCGGTGATGCGGGCGGCGCTGCCGCGCTTGAGGGCGTCCATGATGATGAAGAGCTCCATGTACGCCTCGTTCGGCGCGGGCGAGCCGCTTTGGATCACGAACACGTCGCGCCCGCGCACGCCCTCCTGAATCTGGCAGAACGTCTCGCCGTCCGGAAAGTGCCGGATGTCGATCTTGTTTAGAGGCTTGCCGAGATAGGCCGCCACCTTCTCCGCGAGCGGCAGGTTTGCCGTGCCGGAGAACACCATGAAATCGTCATTAGACTGGTCGAACATTTCATTCACTCCTCGAAGAACGCCTCCGCCGTCCACCTGGGCGGCCGATGCGTCTAGTATACCATAAATCCGCCATGGGATAAAGACCGCATTACCGGTCCACCCTCGCCGAGCCTCCGCCGGCCAGCTTCTCGACGTCAGCCTTCGTGGCCATCGACGTGTCGCCCGGCGTTGTCATCGCGAGCGCGCCATGCGCCGCGCCGTAGTCCACCGCCTTCTGCGCGTCGTCGAACTCCATCAGGCCGTACACGAGCCCGCTCGCGAACGAATCGCCGCCGCCAACGCGGTCGTAGATCTCGAGGTCCGGACGCTTCACCGACTCCTTGAGCTCGCCCCTGTACCAGCAGATCGCGCTCCAGTCGTTCACTGTTGCGCTCTTCACCGCGCGCAGCGTTGTGGCCACCACCTTGAAGTTCGGGTACTGTGAAGTTGCCTTGTCGATCATGCGTGCGAAACCTTCGACGGGAAGGGTGGTCAGGTTTTTGTCCACGCCCTCCACCTCGATTCCGAGCGCGGCCGTGAAATCCTCCTCGTTGCCGATCATCACGTCCACGTACTTCGCGATCTCGCGGTTCACCTCCTGCGCGCGCGCCTGACCGCCTATGGACTTCCACAGCGACGCGCGGTAGTTGAGGTCGTAGCTCGTCACCGTGCCGTGCCTCTTCGCCGCTTTGAGCGCCTCCACCGCGACTTCGGCGGTCGTCTCGGAGAGCGCGGCGAAGATGCCGCCCGTGTGGAACCAGCGCACGCCTTCGCGCCCGAAGAGGCCGTTCCAGTCGATCTCGCCTGGCTTCAGCTGCGATACGGCGGTGAGGCCACGGTCGGCGCACGAGCGCGCGCCGCGGCAGCCGAAGCCGCGCTCGACGAAGTTGAGGCCGTTGCGCACCGTGCGGCCGATTCCGTCGTAAGGAACCCACTTGACGTGCGACACGTCAACGCCGCCCTGGAGCATGAAGTCCTCCACGAGGCGCCCCACCGGGTTGTCGGCGAAGGCGGTGACGGCAGTCGTCCTCAGGCCGAAGCAGCGCCTGAGGCCGCGCA
This sequence comes from uncultured bacterium, assembly GCA_946401765.1. Classification (GTDB taxonomy): domain Bacteria; phylum Verrucomicrobiota; class Kiritimatiellia; order RFP12; family UBA1067; genus RUG572. The sequence goes on from CAMIVJ010000184.1 coordinate 1,722, forward strand.
CCACGTTGTACTCGCCGCCGCCTTCCCACACCTTGAACTCGCGGGCGCAGTGTATGCGCCCGTCACCTGGATCAAGCCGCAGCATGATCTCGCCGAGCGAGGCGGCGTCCCACCTGCAGTCGGCCGCAGGCTTCACCTTGAGAGTAGATTCCTGTGCGTTCATAAAGCATCACCTTCCACGCCGTATCTCGGTCTCGTCCTCGTCGCCTCCGTAGGGCGGCGGCGATACACGGGCGGAGTAGTCCCATCTGCCGCCCCACTGCTCCTCCACAAGCGCCATCTGGTACTCGCGCCAGCCTTCCTTCCAGATCATCCACGCGATAAGAAGACGCATGAAGATGTTGCCGCCTATCGGGATTATCCAGATGTGGTCCACTCCCAGCATCGGGCCGAACACGAGGAGGCCCGCCGCCACGCGCCCCACTATCATCGCCAGCCATGTGGCCTTGGCGCGGCTTGTGAACGCGCGCGCCGCGCTGCGGAGCATGCGTCCGCCGTCCATCGGAAATCCCGGCAGCAGGTTGAACGCGCCCAGAGTGAAGTTCATTATGGCGGCGATCATGAGCGCTGCGGCGAAGAACTCTATTCTGCAGAGGTGTGCGGCAAAATAGCACAGAACTCCAAGTGAGAAGCTCACTGCTGGCCCCGCGGCGGCGGTAAGCAGTTCCTGCCACGCCTTGTACGGCATCCGCTCCAGACTCGCACACCCGCCAATCAGCATGAGCGTGATGTCGCGCGTGCGGCATCCGAACGCGCGAGCAGTGAGCGAGTGGCCGAGCTCGTGCAGCACGATAGAGGCCAGAAGCAGCACCATCGCCGCAAGATCCAGCGCCACGGAGCCTGTCATTCCGATGAAGAAAATGAGCAGTATCGCGGTCGAGATGTCCAGATAAACCGGAATCCCGAAGAGTTCGCAGATCTTGAACTTGTTTCCGAATGGCATGGTCAGATGATCTCGCACTTTCCGCCGGCACATGCCACGGTCTGGGTGACGGTGGTGTTGTCGGTGTTCTCGAAGAAGTTGAGGTAGTCCACCGGCTTCGACGTGCGCTGCAGGTCTTCCCAGTGCTTGCAGGCGTCAACGCGCTTGAGGCAGCGGGTCATCTTGAGCACGTCTCCGCCGAAGTAGTTCTTGGCGAACTTCTTGGCGCGGCGGATCCAGTCGAGCTTCTGCATGCGCAGGGCCTCGTACGCCTTGTAGATGGGGGCCGGGTAGATCTTGGGCGTCGCCTTGGTGAGGTCCTCCTTGCCGCGGCCGAGCGAGGCTGCGCACGCCTCCCAGAGGTTGCCGTCGAACGCGGCAAGACCATCGACGATGAGGCCCGACGCGAACATGGCGCCGGTGCCGTAGAACTCCACGATCTCCTCGGCGGTGAGAACCTCGCAGAAGGGCGCCTGAGGGTAGTCGAGGTCTCCGCCTTCCGGGAGAAGCGAGATGCCGGCGAAGTCCTTGCGGTTCTCGTAGATGAACTTCTCGACGTCGTCCCACTCGTTGTCCTTGACAGAGATGGTGTTGGAGACATTGTGCGAGAGCCAGGGCTGCGCGCAGCATTCTGGACGCTTTCCGGCGTCGATCCAGTTCTCCTTGGTGAGCTTCACGTCGTTCAGGAGCCTGAGCGCGTTCACGTCGCGCTTCGTGAGCGCGTCGGGCGAGGCCTCCACGCAGAACGTGAGCACCACGTCGGTGCCGTTCGGGTTCCACACGCTCTTCTCGACGGCGAGCGGGTTCTGGGCGCGGAAGAAGTCCACCAGCAGCTCGTCGGCGTTGGCCTGCGCGCGGCGGAAGTAGCGGCGTGCATGGTGCGGATGGATTCCCGAGGAGGTGCCGAGAATGCAGGAAGTGGTGCCGGCGGGTTTCACGCACGTGGCGCGCGCCGCGGGGTTGAGGCCGATGCGCGCAGCCACCTTGGCGTTCACGTCGAGGATGAGCTTCGCCATCTTGCGCTGAAGCGCGGGATCGAATGCGATCTTGGGATGCTCCATCATGCCGGTCATCGAGACGCCGATGAGGGCCTCGCGGCGGGCGATGTCGGTGGAGGTCTGGCCGAGGTACGGAAAGTCGGTGTAGTCGGCCTGTAACGTGCCGAGGATCGCGGCGGCCTCGCATGCGGCGGCGAACTTCTCCTCGTTGTCGACGATGCCCATGTTGATTTCGCAGAGGTTGCAGAAGGCGAAGCCGCTCTTGCCGTCGATCTGCGGGTAGAGGCCGATCTCGCCGCAGGGGTTGAAGGTCATGTCGAGGTTGTCGGTCCAGATGAACCCGGGCTCGCCGAACTCCTTCACGCTCTGCATGAGCTTGTGGAAGAGCTCAGGGGATGTGGAGTCGCGCAGAAGCATTGCGGAGTTGTTGGAGCGGGCGCGCTGGGGATTGTCGTTGAACCAGTTGCCCGTCTTGGCCTTGGCCATGAGCTCGTCGTCGGCCGAGAACATGCAGATCGTGGCGGAACGGCGCACGCCGCCGGAAAGCACCGCGTCGGAGGCGTGCATGATGATGTCGTAGGCGTCGATGGAGCGCAGACGGTCCTGCCCGTCGTCGAGGCAGCGGTCGAGAAGCTTGCGGATGATTTCAAGCGAGCGGTGCAGCGGCTCGGGACCAGGCGCGCGGCCCATGCCGCTTGAAATGGGGGTGCCTTTCTTGCGGATGAGCGAGTAGTCGAAATCGACGATCGCGCCGGCGTATTCGGGCATTGGTTCGCCGCCCTCGAAGTAGCTTGCGAGAAGCACTCCAAGCGCGTCCGACCAGCCTTCGATCGTGTCGGGGATAACGTACGTCTTGTGCGCGCCCGTTGGACGCACAATCTTCGGCAGCTTCGACACGTGCTGCGTCTGCACGCTGAATCCCACGCCCGCGCCGCACAGCAGCAGCCACAGCGCCTCCTGGAAGAAGCGCGGCCTGTCGCAGTAGCTGGTGGTGCAGTTGTAGATGCGCGCGTTCTTCTTGAGAATCGGATCGCCGCCGAACTGGAGGGCACGCTGCGAACCGAGCATCATGCGCTTGTGCATCGCCTTCGAACAAGTATCGATCAGGTCCTCGACGTCCAGACCCTTCGCCTTGAAATGGCGGCGGTGCATGTCCATCACGCGCTCCACCGCTTCGTCAAACGTCTCGCGACGCTGTTTTTCCGGGATGTAACGACTGTATTTGGCCGTGAATACGTAGTCTTTCAGTGCCTCGACGCTCATTGTCTTTGCCTTTGCCTGTTAAGAGTTTTCCAAGTTGGTTGAACCGGGAAAAGGAACTGTCCCGTTCGGCAAGACGGAAGCAAATCCTAATCCGGCGAAAAAATCAAGAACACTAAATATAGTATGTCTTCGCCGAAAAGTCCACAACTTATTGTGAAAACTTATCTACAGGGGGTATGAAAAAATGGCGCGCACGAGGTGCGCGCCATATCATTTCTGTGGCATTTCGCCGCCTAGTCGCTACTTTATGCGCAGTAGGAAGAAGTTCTTCTTTCCGCTCCTCAGCACCGCGAGGCGACCTTCCACGAGGTCTTCCTCGGCGAACGCGCGTTCGGGACCGGCCTTGCCGCCGTTGAGCGAAAGGCCGCCCTGCTGCGCCATGCGCCTCGCCTCGCCGTTCGAGGCGAACATTCCGGCGGCCGCGGCCACCGAGAAGACGCTACGGCCCACCACGGCGTCCTTGGCGAGCTCGGCGCTCTTGACGTCCTTGAAGATCGTCTCAAGCTCGCTAGCGCTCTTGCCTGTCACGTCGCCGCCGAAGAGAGTCTGCGTGGCGCCAAGCGCCGTCTTGAGGCCCTCTTCGCCGTGCACGAGGCGCGTGAGCTCTTCGGCAAGCGCCTTCTGCGGGATTCGTCCCTCCGGGTTCGCCTTCATCTGGCGCTCCAGCTCGGCAATCTCGTCTAGCGGACGCATCGAGAACACCTTCAGGTAGCGGATGACGTCCTCGTCGGCGCTGCGCAGGAAGAACTGGTACCAGTCGTACACGGAGGTCTTCTCCGCGCTCATGAACATGGCGTTGCCCTCGCTCTTGCCGAATTTCTTCCCCGAGCCGTCGAGGAGCAGGGGGAAGGTGAGGCCGTACACGGTGTGCCCGCGCATCTTGTGGACGAGGTCCGTGCCAGCGGTGATGTTGCCCCACTGGTCCGCGCCGCCCACCTCCATCGTGCATCCGTACGCGTCGTGCAGGTGCAGGAAGTCATTGCCCTGGAGGATCTGGTAGCTGAACTCGGTGAACGTGAGGGCGCCCTCGCTTGCCTCGAGGCGCTTCTTCACGCTCTCCTTGGCGAGCATCTGCGGCACGCGGAAGTTGATCGCGACGTCGCGCAGGAAGGCGAT
>CAMIVJ010000185.1 GCA_946401765.1 uncultured bacterium
GCATCCGTCGAGAGTCGCCACCACGGCGTGCTCCACGGCGAGCACCTTCACGCCGCTGTCGGTGTCCACGTTCTTGCCGTCCACCAGCACCGTCACCTCGTCCTCGTCGGAACCCACCGGCACCTTGACCTTGAAGTTGAGCGTGGTGGTGAAGAACGCCACGACCTCGTCGGCGATCTTGTCGCACGCGGCCTCGATGAGCTTGCGCGCGGGATCGGCCACTTCGCTCTTCACCACGCTGTTCACGCTCGTGCTCCACTGGGATGTGCCCTTGAATGCGAGAAGCACGTTGCCCTGGAGGTCGCGTATCTTGCCCACGTATGGCTGGGTGTAGGTGATGGTCTTGATCTGCGTGCCCTTGGCGTTGACGGTGACGGTGCGGGCGTCCTCCTCGCGGTCGCCGAGCGCCGCGGTGAGGATGCATGTGGCGCCAGCAACCGCGCTCGCGTTGTTGGCGTCGCGCGACTCGCCGAGGGCCTGCTCCACCATTGTCATGTCGGCGTTGGAGCGGTCGATCACCTGGATGAGCCTGCCGGCGCGCTTCGAGAGAGACGCCTGGAGATAGCTCTTCGCGAGAGGCACGTAGCGCGTGGCGGCGTCGGTGAGCACCTTGGTGCGCAGCGAACGAAGAAGCTGCTCGTTGGACGCGTTTTCCTCCGCCAGCGCCTCGGTAGAATGCACATACTCCATCTTGCGGGTGTTCCAGTTCAGGCGCACCACGTCCGTCGCGAGATTGGGGTTGGAGATCTTCTCGCCGTCAGTTAGCGTGGGCGGCTTCTCCACGCTCGTCCTAGGCTGCAGCTGCTCGCCCAGCCACTTCTCCACCTGCGTCTGCGACTCTATCGTGCCGAAGCCGGCGATCATCAGCCTGAGCTGCTTGGGGCCGGCCTTCGCCACCGCCTCCTGAGCGGGCGTGAGCGCCTCCTCAGCGTTCGCCGCGATTCCAAGACAGGCCACCAGGGCCGCCGCCATCATCATCTTCGTGGTATTCATCTCGTTTGTCCTTTCTCTTGAAATAGTTCCTTCGATTCAACTTCGGCCGCTCAGCCGTTCATGGCGTTCGCGCCGTCAACTTCCTTGCGCAGCGGAATGCGCTTCTGCCAGATCTCGAGGTTCGTCTTCACGTCCACAAGGCGCACGTTTACTACGAACTCCTGATAGACGTCGCCGTTGTCCTTGCGCATGTTGCGCTGCTTGATCTCGCCGAAGAGCACGAACTCGGGCGTCACCGTGATCGGCTGGCCCGCCGCGGCCGCGTTCGCGGCCATGCGCTCGTTGAACACGATGAAGTTGCCGTTCATGTTCGTGAGGTTGTCGCGCACGCCTTCGCCGATCGACTTCGCGAGGAAGTCGGCGTTGATTCCGCGCGAGAGAGTGTCGTTCGTGAAGTCCTTCACGTTCACCACGCGCCTCTTGCCGGGCACCGCATACCTCGGGCTCGCCTTGTTGAGCTCCTGCAGAATGGTGTTCACCACGGAGTCGATGTCGTCCTGCGAGAAGCCCGCCACCACCTCCGCCGTCGCGCCCGTGGGTATCACGCGGCTTGGCGTGGTGCAGCCCGTCGTGGCCGCCATGCATGCGGCAAGAACCGCGGCCGCCATCATCATCGTTCTTGATGTCATTTCGTATTCCTCTTTTCTTTCGTTGAGATTTCCATTGGCTACTGAACCAGCCTGCGCACGTAGAAGAGCATGTCAACCGCCTCGGCGCTGGGCGCGGTGTACTGCAGCGCCTTGATCTCATGCGCCATGATCGCCGTCTTCTCCCACACGGCGTTCGGATTCAAGGCCATGCCCTCGGCGTTCACCCACACCACCTTGTACTCCACCCAGAGCTCGCCGGAGCAGTTGTTCACCACGTTCGCCTGGAACGTGTAGAACGCAGACTTCCCCTTAGCGCAGCGAACGTCGGTCACGTAGAGCGAACTGCCAAGGTTTGGCGCCAATGTCACGCGCCTGTCCATCGGCGGAACGGGCGTCGAGACGCACCCCGTGGTCAGCAGGGCCGCCGCTACGCCAAGCATCATCAGCATTTTCTTCATCTTCTTTCTTTCCTTTCCGTTTAGACGATTACGTCCGCATCGCTCCAACAAAGTGGATAGGCGGACATGACACCTCAATCTGACATCCAATAGTCAGGACTTTCGTTCTTGTCCACGATCTCCATGCACGTGTTCCTGCCGGAAAGATACACCTCCCCGCCGAACCGCCGCTGAACCGCACGCGCGCACGTTAGAAGCCTCTTCCTCGAGATCGTTAGCCGGCATGTAACGCCCTTGTCGTCCTCGGTTCGGACGATCTGCACGTCGGGCAGCATCTTCTCGATCATCGGCAGAGTCTCCCCCTTCGCCCTCGCCGAAATGCGCACCACGCACGGCATGCCCTCTTCGCCGTCCTGCGGAATCGCCCGCAGCGGCGGCGGATCCGGCATGGGCTGCGGCGCTGGAACGACTTGCGGAGAAGGCGGCGCCTCTGGACGCGGCGGAATGGGCTTCAACGCAGGCGCGGGCATCGGCTTTGGCGCAGACATTGGCAAAGGCTGCGGCGGCGCGGGTATCGGCAAAGGCGCTTGTTTCGGCGGCGGCGGTTCGCTATGCTGACCGCGCGACTTGTCGAAGTACATCCCCACTGCCACAGTTCCCGCCACGAGGGCGACGGCGATGAGAAGATTCGCGACGACGGCTGGCCACTTGCGCCTTGCAAGCGGCTTTCCCGCCACGCGCTGGCCGCCATAGCCATCGCCAGCATAGTCAACCATGCTCTGGAGAATCGTACCGGCCTCAAGCGCGAAGCACTCTAGATATGCGTACGGCATTCTCCCATAGCCCTTGTCGCCCCACTCTTCTCCGAGAGAGTTGCGGATTATGAAGTATCCGCCGCCAAGGGCCTTGGGATCGTCTTCGTAGCCCACAAGGAGCAGTCCGTGACGGCCGAGCCATTCGTTTTTGGAGGCGAGCTCGCCGGCATCGGTCTCGACTACTTCCGGGAACGAATAAGTCTCGCCATCGCAACCGGCGAAGAAGTCCACCGTAACGGCAACGGGCATGGGACGTCTCTCGTTGGCGCCCGAGATTATGCCTCTTATCTCGTCCACGTTGTTCGGCGTGCCCAGCAGATAGAGGCCGCTCGTCACGCGGCGTTTGGCGGCGTCTTCATGCGAGGCCGGAGGAAACTCCCCGCCCGCGGCGGAACCGAACATCGAAGCCGCCCTTGCCCCGGCCGACGGCCATACGGAGTATCGGCATATTCCGCGCGTCTCGACGGCCTTGAAACTGCTTCTCAGAAGGCATCCGCTTGCGGCCTCGAACCGCGTCCTCATTCCGCTTTCGAAACGGGCTAGATAGGGCATGGTGGCGGGCGCAGACATGCCGCCGTTGGCGTCCGCTATCATCCGCAGCTGCATCAGTTCGGCATGGCACACTGCCTCGAACTCCGTATCCAGCCTCTCTCCCGCGCGCAAAGCAGCGAGGTTGCGTTCAAGTCCGGCACGCTCGATCTCCTTCGTGGCGGCGTGGAGGTACTGCACGCTCAGACGCGTCTTGCAGTCGTTGTAGTATTCAAGAAGAGCCGTCACCGCGTTCGCCACGCACGCCCACTGAAGCGACTGCCGGTAAACGGGCGGCATAGACTCGACAAGTGAGAATCGTGGCCGGAAAGTGCGCGAGAGGACGCCCGGCTGGTGCCGACCGCCCTTGATCGCCCGCAGATAGTCAGCCTGCGGCGCAGGGAATATGTGCGTCGCCCCTTCCATCGCCTCAGAAGAAGAGAAGCCTCCCCCCAACCGTCTCTCCCCCGGCGCGCCGCAGGGAGACATCGGTGCTCTTTATCCCGGCGAGGAATAGTCCAAACGGAATCTCCGCCCGCCCGCCGGCAAGAGGCAGCGCAGCGCCGGAGAGTGTGAACACGCCGCCGTCAACAGCCTCGCCCGAACCATTAACGACCTTGAGGGGCAACATGGTCTCAGGGCCCGCCTTCGGCGGCACCACGAGCTCCGCGCGCCATGCGCCTTCAGCGTCCGCCTCGCCGTCGCTCGCGAACGTGAATCGCACCTCCTCTTCCGGCGCCTGCACATCCTGCTTCGGCGCGCTCACGCCGGCGGCGAGGGCGAAGCCGCTGGCACCAACGCCATGCGAGAGAAAGCGCATCTGGCGCGCAGCCGCGAACGCAGCAAGGCGCGCCGCCACCACCGTCTCGTGCGGACGGCAATAGTCGGCGACAAAGCGGTCGATGAACGCCTTCTCGTCGGGCGTCATGGCCGTCTTCTCCGTCTCAATCGCGTTCTTCATGCTCCACCTTCAGTTTCTGCATGTCCTTCAGGGCCCGAGAGAACGCCTGGTCAACGTTCGCCTCGCTCGTCATCCCCAGCATGCTTTTGATTTCAGTCGAAGACAGGTTCATGCGGAGCTTGAGCAGGTGCACATAGGCTCGGATTGGATTCTTGCGCCACAGATCGCCGAAGCATTTCTGCACGAGAGCCCATTCCTCCCGCCGCCGCACCGCAGGGTCTTCATCGGGCAAGGCTTCTCTGCCGCGCGAATCTGACACCTTCTTTGAGATTTTCTCGTCCCATCCGCGCGAATCCTCCTCGCCGTCAGGTCCAGGCGCGTCGATGGACACTTCTCTCTCGTTCGGCTTCGCGCGGTGGATGTATCCCCTCACATAGGTGCGCATCCATCCCCACAGGCTGCCTCCGTCGTCGCGGTAAAGCTCTATCTTGCGCGCGCCGATCATCTCCACGTAGAGCATGCTCATCATCTCTTCGGGCGTAATGCCCCACTCGCGCGCCTTGCGTCCGCTGCGGAAGCTCTCCGCCTCAGGCAGCACGGCGCACTCCCACGCGAGCCTCCACGCGGCAGCGTCCTGGAGCTTCAGCAGCTCCCACACCTGATGGTCGCTCGCTCCCTCAAGAGTTGTAGACAATGCATTCATACGCTTGCTATTTTCCATGCGCCTATAATTATACCATTTTATCGGACGGCGCACCTGCAAATTCGCCGGAAAATCTAGCGGAAGAGTTTGAAAGCGTGAGGGTTGGGAAGTTTGAAAGTTTGAAAGTTTGATGGTCACCGCGCAAAGGGGACTCTCCCCGAACCTAGCGGGACATGCTTCACGGATCAAGGCCGCCGAGATCGAGGCCTTCCTTCAGCACGAGGCCGATGTACTCGCCTTTGCCGCCATTGCGCCCGTTGTACCAGAGCATCCAGCGTCCGTTCTTCTCGTCGCGGAACACTGACGGCTTGTAGCAGGCAGAGGCGTCGAACGTGCCGGGCGTGGGCGTGACGAGGGGATTCGCCTTGAGCCGCCGCCAGCCGGAGATGCCGTCCTTCGAGACTGCCGCACCGATCGCCGCCGTGTGTATGTCCTTGTATCCAATGTAGAACATGACGAACGTACCGTCCGGCAGCGGGTGCACTTCGCATCCGCCCACGCGGTTCTGTTCCCATTCGCGAGTTCCCTTCGCCATCACCGGGTTGAGGGGCGACTTCCCCCACTTGATACCGTCCTTCGACTCTGCGTAGCAGTTGACGTTCGGCTCGTACTGCTCCCCCGCCGAATACCACATCCGCCATGCGCCGCGCCTCGCATCCCACATGACGTGCGGACACATCACGTTGTCCTGCTCGAACGTGGCTTCGGCCACCATCACTGGATCCTGCTGCACCTTACGGAACACGCGCCCGTCGTCTGAGACCGCATATCCAACCTTGCTCGTCCCCTTCCTGCCCCTTCCGCCCAGCACCTGGCCCGTGTACCACATGTGCCACTTGCCGTCCTTGCGCACCACGCTTGCACGGTTGATGATCTGCTCCCAGCCGCAGGCGGAGTCAGGACGCAGCACGATCTCCGGCTCTGTCCAGTGGATTCCGTCGTCGCTGGAGCACACCGCAATCGACTTCTTCGGCCGCCACGAGAAGTACATGTCGAACTTCGCGCTCTTGCCCTTCACGACGTTCACGTCAAAGCACGTGCCCAGCCTCACGGGGTCGCCCAGAAC
>CAMIVJ010000186.1 GCA_946401765.1 uncultured bacterium
CATCGCGATCTTGCTCACTGTAATCGCCTTTGGCGTGTTGGCAACATCAAGCTGCCTAGCCGAAGCGCTTCCTGTAACGAGTTTAACTGCCTTTGACACTTACAACATTGGGAAAGGCCGTCAGTTGATGACGTTGCTGGAAATTCCTCATTCCGTATCTCCTGTTAACATGTTGTCATGGAACTCTCCAACTTCAATCGTGATGAATGCCCAACGTCTTACCGTTGACATAGACCTAAAAGATGGAGACTATAAGATTGTTTCATCGACAAACTCCAATGAGCGTATTGCATACGGGAACGTATGTGTAATGAGAAACGGCACCGATGCGCGTTTGGGAGCCTTTGCTTGGATTGTGAATTGTAGTGTGCCAGTGGAAGGTATGGCTTCCTATGTGAAAATGCAGCCTGTTGATGTTCATACTAATGTATTTTATCTGACTTATTCAATACAATCACCACGCACACCAGTCTATTATGTGCATAAAAATGTCTGCTTGGAGGTTCATGTCTCGACAAACCGCCTCGAGATTGCCAATGCGCTCATGAACGCCGGTCTGCCGGAAGATGAGCGAGTGCCATTAAATGAGAATGGAGGAACACAGTCGCCATGACGATATTGACACAACGAGCGTCCTGTCCGAATCGTCGCTTTGTTAGGCAAGGTCCTTAACGTCGCGCAGGTGGCTCAATGCTATTTGAATGTTTACACAATCCAAAAGGGAATGACAAAATGAAAGAAGAACTTCACAGACTGAACTGCTTCGTAGAGAACAAGCCCGGCGTGCTCGCGCGCATCGTGGGGCTCATCTCTGGGCGTGGATACAACATCCAGACGCTGAGCGTGGGGCCCACGGAGGACGGCACCGTCTCGCGCATGAAGATCGACGTTCTTGGCGACGACCGCGTGATCAACCAGATCATGCTTCAGCTTCGCAACCAGGTGAACGTGATCGAGGTGACGTCCCGCCTCAAGGGCTGACCATGCTCCGCTTCGCAGTGATAGGCCACCCGGTGGCCCACTCCCTTTCGCCGCGCATCCACGCGGCGAACTTCCGCGCGCTTGGAATGGACGCGGCGTATGACGCCGTTGACGTGGCGCCGGAAGATCTGGCGGCGCGCCTGCGCCGTTTCGCCGCCGATGGCTTGCGCGGAATCAACGTCACGGTGCCGCACAAGGTGGCGGTGAAGGAGCTCGTTGACCGTGTTGATTCATCGGCCGACGAAGCAGGCGCGGTGAACACAGTCCTCTTCGCGCCTGACGGTTCCACAACCGGCTTCAACACCGACATGGCCGGATTCCTCCATCCGCTCAAGTCCATAGATTTTCCTTTCGCCAGCGCGAAAGTGCTTGTGATTGGCGCCGGCGGGGCGTCGCGCGCCGTGATGGCCGCATGCCGCGCGGCTGGATGCGCCGTGGTGACGCAGGCGAACCGCACCGCCCGCCCGGGAATGCTTCAGCTCGGCTCCGACGAGTGCCTTGCGGCGGCGCGAGCGGCTGACCTCGTGGTGAACGCGACGACGGTGGGCCTGCGCGATGGCGATCCGTGCGTCATAGCCCAGGACGCCTTCCGCGCCGGGCAGCTCGTGTACGATCTCATTCCCGTCGCGCGCGAGACCGCCACGCTTGCCGCGGCGCGCGCGGCCGGCGCGCGCACGCTCGACGGCCTCGGCATGCTCGCCGCGCAGGCGGCCGAATCGTTCCGCATCTGGACGGGACGCGCGGCGGACCTCTCCGCCATGCTCGCCGCCTTGGGCCGCTGACGAGGCTCCATGCATCGCGCAAAAGGCCACAAGAGGTTGACGAGATGCTGACGAGAAGAAATCTCAGGGCTATTCTCGCGGCTCTTTTCGTCGGTGCGCTAGCCGTGGTGTCGCTGCTTGTAGTGCGCGCCTGCCGATTGCGTGCGGCGCGCGACGGCGCGGCAGAAGCGCGGATGCTTCGCGGCGGAATCTTCCCGGAGGACGATCTGAAGGCCGCTGAAGCGCTGGCGGCACTTGCAGCGCACGGCGACGAGGGCCTGGTGCCCTCCGCGCGCGCCTGGGCGGGCACGAACGTGACGCGCCGGTTCTGGGCGTGCGACGTCGCTCGCAACGCAGGGCGCACTAACGAGCTTGCCGTGCTTGCGCGCGACGCGGCGGAAGCCTGCCGGGAGGGAGACGCCACGTTCGCCCGCCTTCTTCGCGCGGCGAGGTTTCTCGAAGAGTGCCGTGACTTCGCCTCAGCGCGCGAAGCGCTCGACCGCGCGGTACCTCTCGCCGCAACCCGCACGGAACGCGAGGACCTCTCGTTCGCGATGCTTCGCATTGCCCTGGCGGACGATGGCGCAAGCCCGGCGCGGCTTGATGAACTGCGCCGCATCGCCTCTGGCGCCGTGATGAACGACAACCGCCGTGCCGCAGCGCGGCTACTGAAAGCCTATGAACGCTGAATCTACAGGGAAAAACCTTCTTGCGTTCGCTGTGGCGGCGTGCATCGCGCACAGCGCTTGCGCCAATCCCATCGTCTGGCTGCACGGCTGGAATTCAGACGGATCGCTCTGGAACGACTTGCAGTCTCGCATGGTCAAGAGCGCGGGCGCGTCCTCCGCCGACTTTCTAACGCTCAGCTACTACGGCGGAGAGCTCGGCTTCTCCACCGACACGCCGATCGAGGAGGTCGCGGCGGCCGTCGCGCGCAGAATACAGGACTTCCATGACAGCTGCGGCGAACGCGTTGACGTTGTGTGCCATTCGATGGGCGGACTCGTTTTCCGTTCGCTGATCGCGCAGGAGTGCCTTGCAGATCCGTCGATCGTGCGCCGGTACGTCGCGATCGGCACGCCGCACTATGGGTAGGACGCCTCGGCCTCCTATCAGGCGAAGCAGATGAAGTACGGCTCCGACTTCCTCTGGCGCCTGGGCGAGGCATGGCACTTCAACGGCCTGGCCTGGCCCGCATCCGACACGCTGTGCATCGCCGGAATCACAGACATGTATGTTGGAGGCGCCTCGGTGAACGGTTCGTACTGGGATGGGCTTGTGCATGCCTGGTCTGCCGCGCTTGGCGGCGGCGTTCCCACCCGCTACGTCTATCGCTGCCATTCCAGCGCTCTCAACGTCTGGCCATACGCGAAGGCGGAAGGGCTTTGCTCGGTTCCGGATGGATCAAAGGACGCCGTGTACTGCCTTCTGCGAGATTTTCTCATGGAGGGAAGTGTTCCGGACGAGCTTGCGCCGACGTACGGCGGTGATGATGACAGCGACGATCTGCCAGGCTGGGTCAAGAAGGAGAATAAGCTTTGGTCGGTCTTCATGCAGGTGCTGTCTGCCGCGGACTGCACGCCGTTCTCGTACACGCAGGCGGGCTATCTCTACCGCTACCAGGTCGACGGAAAGACGCCGGAAGACAACTACAAGGAATATGGCGAGGACGGTGTCACTTCCGGCTACGCAGAGGGCATCGTCCAGGTGTTCGGCAACCTCCCGACGGGCGGTGTCCACAGAGTGGCGTTCGAACGGCCCGACGGCACGAGATTCGACGTTCCGCAGGCCATTGCGCCGGAACCAGGCAGTTGCCGCTTCATACGCGTGTACGACGGCGCGGAGCCTGCCATCAAGACGATGGACGCAGACGGGCCGGTTGATGTGCCGCTCTCTTGGCTCTCGTCGAACGGGCTGGTGGTGGACGTCAACTGCCTGACCGCATGCACGAATGCGCTGGTCGGCGAAGGCGTGAACGGCTATACCGGCGCTGCGTGCTGGCGCTACGGGCTGGATCCGCTTGACGCTGCGGCGCGCGCATGGATTCCCGCCCTGGGCATCGTGCTGACGGGCGGCAAAGTCTTTCTTGAATTCGACGAGGCCGAAAACGCAGCGCGCGTGCACGTGCAGAGTTCCGCCACGCCAAACGGACCGTTTGTCGATGTGGACGATGCTGGCCTCACGCGCTCTGCGGGCGAGTTGTCGCTGCCTGCCGAACAATCTGCAACATCAGAGTTCTTCCGCCTATACCGCAGATGATGCGCCCGAAAAGTAGTGTGTTCCGCTGATTTTGTACAAAGTCACAAAATTCTCAAGGTTTTTACGCTTGTGCCAGATGTGCTGATGTGATAAACTTCACTTTTGAGTTGACCTTATTAACGAGAGGAATTGAGAGATGAAGCGATTTAAGCATCTATCAGCCGCAGTTGCAGTCGTGACTGCGCTTGCCGCGTCATTGGCTTTCACGGCGGCGGCGGACAATCCGCGCCTGCGCGTGATGCCGCTGGGCGATTCGATCACGGAAGGAGTGGGCAGCGCGCAGGGCGGCGGCTACCGCACGCCTCTCTACACGATGCTGAAGAATCTCGGCTACAACGTCGATCTCGTGGGCGCGAACACGGCGAATCCGTCGAGCATTCTAACTGAAGCGGGTGAGATACACCACGAAGGCCACAGTGGCTGGCGCATCAGCCATCCGTCTGCGGGACTCTACGAGCATCTTTTCGACTGGGCCAGGTCGTTCGAGACGCCGAACGTCATCCTCGTGCATGTGGGAACGAACGACACGAACGACAACGACTACGAGCACGCGATCGACCGCCTCGACCTGCTGGTGGACCGTCTTGTCGAATGCCACCCCGACGCCTACATCGTCGTGACGACGCTCCTTGAGCGCGAGCCGGCCAACCTCAACGACAAGATCCACCAGTACTTCAACCCGTTCGTCGAGGGGCGCGTGGCGGCGCAGGTGGCGAAGGGCCACACCCGCGTGCGGTTCCTCGACATGAACCAGGTGGTGCCGCTTTCCAACATGCCCGACAATCTCCACCCGAACGACACGGGCTACGCGCAGATGGCGGAGGCCTGGACGGCGGCGATCCAGGAGATATTCCCCGATCCTTCCCAGATCGACACGCCCTCGCCGGCGTTCCTGAGCGTGACGGGCACGACTGGACGCAAGACGCTCACGGCGTACTTCAACGAGACGGTGGAGAAGACGAGTGCGGAGACGCTGGCGAACTACGCGTTCTCGGGCGGGACGATCGTCTCTGCCGAGCTTTCGGGCGATGGCCGCACGCTTCTGCTCACGCTCGACGCTCCGCTCGAGGAGGGCGGCAGCTTCACGCTCTCGGCCAACAACGTGCTCAGCGCCGACGGCCGCGCGTCGAGCGCGACGTCGAAGGCGTTCTCCGCGGCATTGGTCCAGGGCGCAAGCCGAAACGTCCCGAGCGAGGAATTTGGCCTCTACGAGAAGGTCTATGCGATGAACCTACCGTCGCGCAACGCGGTGTTCCAGAACGAGCACGTGACCTACGACGAAGACTACCACTTCACCACGCCGAAGTTCACACGAGTCGCCTACTACCTCGAGCTGCGCAGGCCCGGCGAGAACCTTGAATACATCTGGGTCTCCATGGACGCGTTCACGGACGACGTTCTGAAGATCGGCATTCCCACCGTCGCCTCTGGCGCGCAGTTCCAGCAGTACGTGACGAACCTTAAGATCTACTCCAACTCTCCGAACGTCGAGCCCGGAACGCGCGAGCAGGGCAACATCGAATTCTGGCCGTCGAACTACGAAGGCACCAACGCGGCGAACATCCCCGGCGCCGACGCGAACAACTTCGACTTCGGCGACCGCATCACCGCGGGCAACTACGGCTCAATGCAGGTGCACGACTACACGCGCGGCAAGACGCTCTTCGGCTACAACCGCTGGGGCGGCGGCGGTAGCAACATGCAGCAGGGCATCGGAATCGGCACCTACACGGGTTCCGCTGGCTACCCAGACTGGACGCACGTGGAGAACTCAGAAGGCTACGACATCCGCCGTCTTGAAGTCTATGTGATGCCCGACGCCGCCGATCTCACGCCGCCGCAGGTCGTGAGCGCAGAGCTGGGGCTTGGACGGCGCACGGTGACGGTGACGTTCGACGAGCCTGTTTCCGAGCTGGGTCTTGGCACGGCCTTCGCGGTTGGCGACTATGGCGTCGCCTCGGTGCGCCGGCT
>CAMIVJ010000187.1 GCA_946401765.1 uncultured bacterium
GGTCGCGCGTCACTTCGAGGTGCTGTTTCTGGTCCTTGCCAACGGGCACGAGGTCCGTCTGCATGATGAGGATGTCGGCAGCCATCAGGACGGGATACGCGAAGAGCCCATGGGAGGCGTCGAAGCCGTGCGCAAGCTTGTCCTTGTAGCTGTGGCAGCGCTCAAGAAGCCCCATGGGCGTCACGCACGAGAGGAACCATGCGAGCTCCTGCACTTCCATGACGTCGCTCTGGCGGTAGAAAACGGTCTTCTCGGGGTCAAGGCCGCAGGCAAGCCAATCGAGCGCCACGTCGCGCGTCGCTTCGCGCAGCCTGGCCCCTTCACGCACCGTCGTCATGGCGTGATAATTCGCAATAAAGAGGAAAGCATCCCCTTTCTTCTGCAATTCGAACGCATTTTTCATTGCGCCGAAGTAGTTTCCCCAGTGCAATTTGCCCGAGGGTTGAATACCTGTAAGAATCCGCATTGACTATACCTCCAAAACGGCCTTATAGTTTAGCGGATTTCGGCTGCAAAAGCAAATAAGTTTTACCAAATTCGCGCTGTCGAGCGCCTGGTCATTCCTTCGGTGCCTTCTTTGGAACCAGTATCGGCTTTATGCCGAGTTCGGCGAAGCGCTTGAATAGCGCCTGAGTGCCGGCAACGACAGTGTAATCCTCGAACGCCTCGTTGAACGCAGCGAGGAGATTGCCGGCGTCGGCAAGAAAGCCCCAGCGCACCACGAGAAACGACGAGTGGGTTCCCATGCCTTCGTAAACGCGCCTGACGGCATATACTTCCTTGACGGAATGCCCGGCGAACGCATTTGCGAGATTGGCGCGCTCGACGTCCGAAAGCGGCTCAGCGCTGATGTTGTCGGTCGGGCGCAGCTTCGCCTCTAGCTGACGCTGAAGCGTCTTCTTGCCGTGCCGCAACAGGTCTAGCAGATTCTTGATCCGTTCTGAGGACCCTATCTCAAGATAATGCGCCATAAGCGGATCCTCCGCCCATACGCGCATCATTGGCTCGGCTTCGATAAGCTTCTCCAGCCTGTCGGCAAGCGGCGCGCCTTCCTCGGCGGAGGCCGCCTTGGAGAGACGGTCGCAGAGCTCTGCCGTCTCAAGCGCCGCATTGTCGGGATGGGCTTCACGCCCGGCGCGCAAAGCCTCCAGCGCTTCGTCCTTGCGGTCAAGCCCAAGCAGAACGCCCATGCGATCAAGAATCTGGTCTGGCGTGGCGTTGACCTCAGGAATGGCCGCAAGCCTGGACTCAAGGCTCGCACGCGTGTCGCGGATTTCCTGGGCCGCTGATTCGAGAACCGGACGCAGGTTTTCATCGACCTTGCCGTCGAGCGCATCGGCCGAGCCGAACACGCTCTCGATGGCATCCTGCGGTACGGACGCGAACGGCATCAGTTCGGCGACATCCGACGTGCCGGCGCGCACCGCGAGCGGCGGATGCTCCTCCATGGGAGGGACTATGGAACGCAGCGCCCGCTCAATGCGGCGGCGTGCTTCGTCCTCCGGAACCGCGCGGCGCATAGCGGCGCGGATCGCCTCGGCGGGAGAGGCTGGCGCGCCAGGCTCGGCAAGCGCAACAGGCTTGAGGATCTCCCCAAGGTCTGCATCGGGACCGCGCAGCTCCAGCGCGACAAGCGTTTCGCGCAGAGTGTCGATTCCGAAGCGCTGCGAGATGGAACGATCCGCCGCAAGTTCGCGCTCACGCTCGATGGGCGTCATGAGACGGTCTATGCGGCTCAGATACGAACGCCGCCATGGGTTCAGCACAAGCGTGAACACACCCAGTTGAATGGAAACCCAGAAGGCTCGCACATGCAACAGCGCGCCTCCGTTTACCGTGTCGTGATGCGCCACATGTCCCAGCTCGTGCGCCAGCGCGCCGCGCAGACCGCTCTCTCCAAGCGCCGCGAGAAGCGGATATCCGATGATCAGGATGTTGCGCCGAAGACCGGGAACTAGCGGGAACGCCACCGACACCGATGCGTTGAATTCACAGGGGTCGAGATAAATGCGGTGTATCCGCGGGGCGCCCACCGCCTTCGCGGTCTCGCCAACAAGCGCGTAGAGCCTTGGCCAGTCCTTCTCGCGAAGCTCGGGCAGCCCGTTCCATGGACGCTGCGCAAGTATGGAGAAATACACCTTCGCCGTGTAGAACAAGTTCAGGACCAGGAACACGATGAGCCGTATGCTCTTCCCGGGATTGAGAACGCAAATCGTCACAAGCAGCGCAACGACGCCGAGAACGAGAACGCCTACGACGACACCTTCCAGAAAGAGAAGCGCAAGCTTGAACCTGTAGAAGCCAGGATGCGCACGGAACGAGCGTTCCGCATTCTCCCAGCGCTCCCATTCTTTGCGCGTGATATCGTTTAACATGCTAGAGCCTGACATCCTAGTTGAACAGCTTTGCGCCGGAGAAGCCGACGAGGCCCGTGAGCACGCCGCCGATGACGCCGCCGAGAAGCGCCCAGAAGATGCGCGGCAGGCTTTCCATCACAAGGACGCGGCGCGTGCCGCGCTTCGCGCCCATCAGGCAGTGTACCCAGAAGCCGCAGAAGATGGCGCTGCCCATGTCCACCCACGGGCAGCTGCCGCGGAACGCCTGGTTGACGAGGCCAAACTGCTGCACGTGCCCGGAGGCGTCCTTTATCTGGTCGGGGTTGATCCCGAATCCCGGCAGCTTGTGGTTGAGCAGCCAGAACGTGCCGATTAGGAAGGCCGCGCTCAGGATTCCGCCAGCGGCCCCGAAGTCCTTCACGAGCTTCGGCCAGCAGATGAGCACCGCAAACGTGGCGGCGAACGCGCCGAAAACCGAGGCTATGACGGATGCGGGCGTCATGCCCCATGTTTCGCTGTATGTCGAGAGAAATTCCACCATGGCACGGCCCTCACTTCTTCTCGTCGTCGCGCCACGCGGGAACGACCTTCTTCGCGAAATGAGCGGCCACGCCCGCAAGCGCCCCTCCAACCACGCAGCAGACGAGCGTGGGCCAGATCTTCGCAAGCGCGCCAAGGCAGTATGCAAGACCGTCGGCCGCCGGGTCAAGCGGCCAGAAGCGCACGATTCCCCACGCGACTCCCGCGCCGAAGATCGGCAGCCCCTGGTCCACCCACAGCGTCCCCTCCGGATTGTCAATCACGCCAAGCCAGTGGTTCATGTACCACGAGATTCCAATGACGAACGTGGCGGTGAGAAAGCCGCCCATGATCCCGTACGTCTTCCACATCTCGGGCCACACGCCGAACGACAGCGCGCCCACTATGGCGCCACCTATCAGCGTGGTGAGGCGACGCTTCCATTTGCCCTCTTTCATGAGCGCTCTCCTTTCTCGAATCTCTGCGTCAGCGTCAGCCGCGCGCGACTTCGCGCACGATGGCTTCGTACTCGGCGGCCTGTTCTTCCATGCTCTGGACCATCTTGAACTGTGTGCGGCAGCGCACGAGATTGTGGTCCTCGCAGGCGGTGTGGAAATAGACGTCGCCGGCAAGATAGTCCGTGAGGAAGCGTATGCCAATCGTCAGCGTGATGAGGCGCCCCGAGAACGCGAGGTTCGCAAGCTCTGCCTCGTTGAGGAACTTCGCCTCCGAAAGGTATCCGCGCACGAGCTGCTCGAAGTACTCCTTTCGCGAGAACACCTTGGAGAGGTCGCGTTCGTCCTCCGCGGCCGCGGCCGTGGAGGTGCGCACCATGTCGCCGAAGTCGTAGAGGGCGCAGCCGGGCATGGTGGTGTCGAGGTCGATCACGGCCACGCCCTCGCCGGTTGCGTCGTCTAGCATCACGTTGTTGATCTTGGTGTCGTTGTGCGTGATTCGCTCCGGGATCGCGCCGGATGCCATGAGGTCGAGGATTCGGCCGGCCTCGTCGCGGTGCGCGTCCACGAACGCCATCTCCGCGGCGACGTCTTTGAGGCGGCCCTTCACGTCGGCCTTCGCGGCGGCGTCGAGCTGCTCAAGGCGGTGGCGCGTGTCGTGGAAGCGGGGTATGATGTCGTGCAGGCGCGGACCTGGCAGATCGGCGAGGTCGTTCTGGAAACGAGCGAACGCCTTGGCCACCTTGTACACCTGGTCTGGACGCTCGATGAGGTCGTATGTGCGCGCGCCCTCGATGAACACGTACTGCCTCCAGGGCTTCGAGTAGTCGAGCACCGTCAGGGTGCAGCGCGGATCATCGGGATGCTTTGAGCGGATGTGCTCCGTCACGCGCCTGATGTTGTCCATGAGGGCGTCCACATCCGGGAAGATCGAAGTGTTGATCTTCTGCAGAATGTACCTAGGCCCTTCCGGGCACGTGAGCAGGTACGTCTCGTTTATGTGGCCGCTGCCGTATCGTTCTGCTGTTGGCTGCATGATTTCTCTCCTTGATGTCGTTGAAATGGTTTTGTCTATTGGTCGGCGGGGCGCACGGCCGATGCGTATCGGTCGTGTCCGGCATAGTCTTTCTCGATGCTGATGGAGTCGAAGCCTGCGTCGAAGAAGAGCTTGCGCAGGGCCTCGCCCTGGCCGTCGCCGATTTCGAAGAACACGCCTCCGCCAGGACGCAGCACGTTAAGCGCGTCGCCGACAAGACGCTCGTAGAAGTCGAGTCCCTGCGGTCCGCCGTCGAGGGCGTTCATCGGCTCGAAGTCGCGGATGCGGGGATCGAGGGTGGCGCATTCTGCGGTGGGAATGTATGGCGGATTCGAGACGAGCAGGTCAACTGTCTCGGGTTCGTCGAAATCGTCAAGACCGTCGGCAAGCGCGAACTCAACGCGCCCGTCGAGCCCGCATCGCGCGGCGTTCTCGCGCGCAAGGGCCACGGCCTGCGGGGAAATGTCTATTCCAAGGAACGCCGCATCGCCGGCGAACTCCTTCGCGAGCGAGAGAAGGATGCAGCCGCTGCCAGTGCCGACGTCCACGACGAGCGGAGGCGGCGAGGCAGGGCGCGCGCGCAGGAACCTGAGCGCGCGCGTCACCAGTTCCTCGGTCTCTGGACGCGGAATCAGCGCGCGGGAGTCGCACTTCAGCGTGAGCGATCGGAAATCCCACTCTCCCAGCACGTACTGCACCGGCTCGCCCTTCACAAGGCGCGCCATGCCGCGGCGCATCGCCTCGACATGGCGCTCTTCGGGCACTTCGGCGAGATGCGGATGCAGAAAGCCGCGGCCGCACTTCAGAAGACGCGCCGCCAGCAGCTCCGCCGCGGTCGTCGCGTCGGGAACGCCCTTCTCGGCAAGATACGCGCCGCCAAGCGCGAGAATTTCGCCCCAGGTCTTCAAACGCACTCAGAATGGCAGGTCGTCGGGATCGCTGGCAGCGGCGTCATCGACGGCGGCCGGCGGTTCGGGAGGCGCGGGGACGGGCTCGGTGGAGGTACCGTCCGCGTTGAGGACGTCGATCTTCCATCCGGTGAGGTCCGTGAAATATCTCGTGCCGTTCGGGCCGTCCCAGCGGCGGCCGTCGATCGTGAACTGCACCTTGACGCGGTCGCCCTGCTTCACCGCGTCGCACAGAGAGCAGCGGTCCTTCTTGAAGGTGAACAGGACCGGATTGGGGTACTTGTTCATACTATCGACGTCGTTGCCCACCACGAGATCGCGCTTCGTGAAGCCGTTCGTGCCAAACGCCTTGGTCTCGCCCACGAGCTCGACGACGCCTGTGTAGTCGTATGTGATCATTTCCTAAATTGCTCCTTTTCTTCTGACACCTCATATTCTACCACAACGGGCGAAACGCCGCAAGCAGACGGCGCGTTTTTTGCATTCTCTTTGCATTCCTACGGGGACTGTCCCCCATGGCGTTGGAAACAACCATTTGAAACAACCAAAGTTGTTTTTACCTGTTGTTCTTGTTGTTTCCAATCTTCCGCGCTTCGCGCATTGCCGCGAAGACGTTGGCAATCTCCGTTTCGCGTTCGTCCAGACGATCGGTATTGAACGACTGGTACGTCATCACGACAAGCCGGAGATCCGCGATGATGTTGCGGA
>CAMIVJ010000188.1 GCA_946401765.1 uncultured bacterium
ACGAGCCACGAACCCCGGACCACGAGCCACGAACCACGAGCCACGGACCACGAACCACGGACCACGAACCACGAGCCACGAAAGTTGTAGTTGCCAACGGTAATGGGATTTGATATTCTTTTCGCAGGTGGAATCAAGGCAGTCATCGATCCACCCAGATGTGGTCAGACGGTTTCTGGCGTCTGGAGAGTTGTCAAATGAAGAAAGTCGCGATAGTTGGCGTTGAAGGCTCGGGCAAGACTGTGATGCTGGCCGGGCTTGGCGAGCTCTACTCGCATTCCGACGAGAACGGATATTTTCTCGGTCCGAAGAACTATCAGACCGCATCGTACGTGGCGGAGAAGATCGCGCGCATGCGCCGCGGCGAGTGGCCGATGGCGACTGCGGACGACGTGATGCAGGGCCTTGACTGGACGCTGCGCCAGCGCCGCGGCGACCATGAGCGTCCGCGCGACGTGTGCGAGGTCTCCTGCCTCGACTTCGCGGGCGAGGTGTACCGCGCGGCCTTCGGGATAAGGCAGAGCGCGCCGCCGCATCTGGGCGACGAGGTGCTGAAGCTCAAGGACTACATCCGCGCGGCGGACGGCGTGATCGTGCTCATCAACCTGCGCGACGTAATCGTGCGCGGCGAACACGAGCCTCGCGTGCAGGAGGCGATGTGGATCACGAACGGCATCCTTTCCTTTGCGCTGGAGGAGAGGTCTGGACGCAAGGCGCCTCGCGCGGCGATAGTGCTTTCGCAGGCCGACAGCTACGCCGACACAATCAAGGCATGCGGTGGCCCGAAGGGGGTCCTCGCAAAGTATCTGCCGCACGTCGCGAACAACTACTACTGGCTGGACATCATGGCGGTGAGCGCCGTGGACAAGACGGTGCTTGACGACAACGGCAACGTTGTTCCTGCGCCCGACTTCCAGCCCACGCAGCTGCGCATGATAATGGACTGGATACTGGACGACATGCCGGTGCCGGTGCGTGGCGGCGCGTCACGACCCGCCGCCCGTCGTCCACCGCCTGCGCCGGGCCGTGGCGAACGCCCGTCGCCCCAGCCCCACGCCGAAAGCGACTGGCAAGAGCCGTCGGGACTTGCCAAATTCTTTACGTTTCGCGGCCGTCGGAGCCGCGGGCAGTATTGGCGTTTCATAGGATTCTTGCTGCTAGGCCTGATCATAGCTGGGGCGCGCTGGGATGATGCGGGCGTTGGTTTCTTTGCCTTGCTCATGATCTGGCCAATCTATTCGTACTCGGTGCGTCGTCTTCACGACATGAACATGAGCGGCTTCTGGCTTCTTGTGAGCTGGATACCTCCGATTGGACTTGTTCTGTCTCTCATGATGCTCTTCCGCGGCGGCACCGACGGCCCCAATTCCTACGGTCCCAAGCCGTGATATGAAAGTTTCGGGGTTTCGGAGTTTCGAAGTTTCGAGATATGAAGGCGAGAAAGTTTGGTATAATATTTGGCCACGGAAGGAAAATCAGGAAAGGAAAGATTGATGATGATGAAGATTTCTCATGGGAATTTGTGCAGCATGGCAGGGGCGTGTGCTGCCACCGTGCTGTTTCTGGCGCCGCTCGTGGCGGCTGCTGCGCCGCTTGAGGTGGTGTCGCCCCAGAACGGAGCCATTGTGCCAACGCTCAGCGCCGGGCAGAAAGCGTATGTGCAGATGCCCCGCAAGGAGCGCGTGAAGTATTTCGCGGATTCCCAGAAACGCAAGGAGATGGTGGCATTGGGCTACTACCCCGAGAAGGTGCGTCTTGCATGGAAGGGCGGCGCGCCAGGAGCCGAGTACACCGTGAAGGTGACGCGCAAGCCGGACGGGAAGCAGTTCTTCACATACACTGGCACCAACACCTGCGTCGAGGTTGACAACCTCGAGATCGCGCGCACTTATGCCTGGACCGTGACTGGCGGCGGCGAGCTCTCTGCCACGTTCTCTACCGAGGCGATCGCCCCGCGCCTCGTGCGCGTGCCGGGCGTGCCGAACGTGCGCGACCTCGGCGGCCGCATCGGCCTGGGCGGGCGGCGCGTCCGTCAGGGCCGCGTGTTCCGCTCCGCCGGGTTGAACGACAACGCCGAAGGAGTGTACTTCACGCGAGAAGAACTCGCGAAGGCAGGCCTCGTAACGCCCAAGATGCTCGAAAGCGAGAAGAAGATCAAGGCGCACATCGCCAAGTACAAGGGCTACCAGGCCGATCCGAAGACCTTCCCGCGCTCCCACAAGGGATGGCAGGCATGGGCCAAGCGCCACCCATCCGAGCCTGTTGCCGCGTACTTCGCGCGTCGCATTTCGGACGACGAGGCTTCGCTCTCCAAGCTGTTCAAGCTGGAGAAGAGCCGCAAGCCCGGCAAGAACCGCCTCGACGACGCCACGCGCGCGTACCTCGTCGACACCCTCGGCATAAAGAGCGACATCGACCTGCGCAGCGACAAGGAGTGCTACGGAATGACAGGCTCCCCCATGGGCCCGAGCGTCACATGGTTCCACTATTCCTCTTCCGCGTACGCCGGAATGCAGAGCAAGACGGGCAAGGACGCCTTCAAGAAGGTGTTCGCCGTGTTCCTCGACGAGAAGAACTACCCCATCGACTTCCACTGCATCGCCGGCCAGGACCGCACGGGCGCCGTGGCGTTCATCCTGAACGGACTTCTCGGCGTCGCCGAAGAGGAGCTGTACCTCGACTGGGAGGTGACAGGCTTCTGGAATCCCAGCACGTCGTTCAGCCACGCCCGCAGGTTCGACAAGCTCGTCGAGGGCTTCATGAAGGTGCCCGGCGCCACCCTGCACGAGAAGATCGAGAACTATGTGCTCGATCTCGGGTTCACCAAGGACGACATCAATAAGTTCCGCTCGCTGATGCTTGAATAGCGCGCATTGCGGGAAGACATTGGAGAAGACATGACCATCAGAAGCCAGATTGACGGAAACAAGGCAACGCTCTCGCCTGAAGGCCGAATCGACACGATCACATCTCCCGAACTCGAAGAGGCTGTGGCCAAGCTCCCGGAGGGCGTGACATCGCTCACGCTCGACCTGTCGCAGGCCGACTACGTGTCCTCGGCCGGGCTGCGCGTTCTGCTGGGCGCGCAGAAGCGCATGGGAACTGCGGGCGGCACGATGACCGTGACGAACGTGTGCGAGGCCGTGCGCAACGTGTTCGACATAACCGGCTTTTCGAGCATACTCACCATCGCATGACGTGATGAAGCGGCGCCTCATAATTGCGGCCACGATGCTTGTGCTCTACGCCGTCCTCATGGCGGTGGCGTGGACTATCGGCACAGAGAAGGCCGCAGAAAGCACAAACGCCCAGCTCGACTACGCGGTGATCGACCTGCACGACACCGTCGCGGGCGCCATCGACACCATGCTCGGGCATGTGGCGCGCACCGCGGTGCGCCACATCGGCAGCGCGAAGCCGATGTCGCTGGAGAGGATGGCGGCCGGCGCCAAGGAGCTCGACATAGACGAGGTGAACACCGTGGACCGCAGCGGCAGGATCATAGCCTCGAACGATCCGCACTGCCTCAACGTGATGATGGCGGGCGACCCGGTGATGGAGCCGTTCATGAAGCTCACGAACGGCGTCACGGCCACGGTGTCGCAGCCGTTTCGTCCGCACGCCCGCAATCCTGCGATGCGCGCCAAGTACCTGGCAGCCGCCTTCCCGGGCGGAGACGGCTTTGTGCAGGTGGGGCTTGACGAGCGGCGCCTCTCGCGGATGCTGCCGTCCATCCTAGGCTACATCTTCGACGAATGGCTGCTGGGCAGAACTGGCTTTTTCCTCTGCGCCGACGCCGCAACCGGCAAACTGATATCGAACCCGTCGCGCCACCGCGACGAGGCGAGCACGCTCTCAGAGGCCGGCTATGACGCCGCGACTGCCAGTCGCTACGAAGTCGTGGCGGACGGCCGTCACTACGGCACCACTTTCGTGCAGCGGCTCTTCGGCGAGAAGTGCTACTGCCGAGCCTTTGTCTTCGGTGGCCATCGCTTCGTGGCCGCGCTTCCGGAGCGTGAGTTCTACTCCGCGCGCAACACGTACGCGTCCGTCCTGGGCGTGTTGCTCTTCTTGGTGCTGGCCGCGTTCGCGTGGTTCGCCGACCGCGTCTCAAGCGACGCCGAGCGCCTGCGCGCCTTCTATGCGGCTGAAGAAGGCCGACGTGCGAAGGACCTCCTTCTGGCGGAGACAATCCAGATGGCGGCCTTGCCGGGATCGCCGCCCGAGAACCCCTGCTTCCGCCTCGCCGCGGCCATGGCGCCGGCCCGTTCGGTCGGCGGCGACTTCTACGACCATTTCCAGCTGGACGCCACGCACTACGCGTTTCTCGTGGCGGACGTCTCCGGAAAGGGCATCACTGCCGCGCTATACATGATGACGGCGAAGACCCTCATCAAGGACGCTATCCTGGCCTTCCGCTCGCCGGCTGCGGCACTCGACGTGGTGAACGCGGAGCTCTGCAGCAACAACCCGGCGAACATGTTCCTCACGGCGTGGGTTGGCGTGCTCAACCTGGAGACGGGCGAGGTGTCGTTCGCGAACGCAGGCCACAATCCCCCGTCTGCGTTCAGGAATGGCGAATGGGCGTACGTCCCGGCGATGTCCGGCCCGGCCCTTGCGCTAATGGACGGCATAACGTACACGCCGCGCCAGATCACGCTCGCGGAAGGCGATGCGCTCTTCCTCTACACGGACGGCGTGACCGAGGCGCTGGACAGCTCGAAGACCTTCTTCGGCGAAGAGCGCCTCTTGAACGCGCTCAAGGCCGTGAAGCCGCCTGAGCCGTCCTCGCTCTGCAATGTGGTGCGTGCGGCCGTAACCGCGTTCGAGGCAGGCGAAGCGCAGGCGGACGACATAACCGTGCTTGCGCTGCGCCGCCTCGCCGCGCCACGCATCTACTCGCGCGCCTTCCCTCCGTCCATCGATTCCATAGCCGCCGCAACGGAGTTCCTCGACGAGAAGCTCTCCGAAAACGACTGCCCTCCGGCTCTTCTGCCAGTTCTTAACGTGATACTCGACGAAGTCTGCTCCAACATCGTCAAGCACTCCGGCGCCTCGACCTTCGAGGTGGACGTGGAGTTTCTTTCCAACCCTCCTTCGGTGAAGCTCACATTCGTGGACGACGGCGCTGCGTACAACCCGCTTTCGCACGAAGACCCCGACACCACTCTCTCCGCCGAGGAGCGTCCCATCGGCGGCCTCGGCATTCTCATGGTGAAGAAGATGGCCACGTCCGTCTCTTACGTGCGCAAGCATGGCCGAAACTTCTTCACCGTCGTCAAGTCGAATGCCTGATGGGCGAAGCGCGGGGACCGCTTTTGTTTTCTTTCCGCACAAGGGTGGGTTTTTGTGGTATAATATTGGGCATGGCAGAAAAGATGGCAGTATATCCCGGGACGTTCGATCCCATGACGCTTGGTCACTTTGACTTGATCAAGCGCGCTGCCGCTCTTTACGATCGACTTGTCGTGGCGGTTGCCGCCACCAGCACCAAGAACGGCGCGCTCTTCGACGCGGCGCACCGTGTGGCGATGATCCGCGAAGACGTGGCTGGCGCGGGGCTTGAGAACGTCACGGTGGAGACGCTGGACACGCTGCTCGTGGATTTCTGCCGTCGGCGCGGAGTGCGCGTGGTCATACGCGGGGTGCGGGTGTACTCCGACTTCGAATACGAATTTCAGATGGCGCTCACAAACCGGCGCATGGCGCCCGAGATAGAGACGCTGTTCATGATGCCGAGCGAGCAGCTTGCGTACGTGACGGCGTCCACCGTGCGAGAGATCGCCCGCTATGGCGGCGACACGTCGCCGTTCGTGACGCCGGCGGTGCAGAGGCGCCTTGCGGAGCTTAAGTTCTAGAAGACGATGGACGAGAAGCTGATCATAGACGTTGCCAGGTTGAAGGCAGAAGGC
>CAMIVJ010000189.1 GCA_946401765.1 uncultured bacterium
CTTCACCGTCTTCTGCTTGAAGTATCCCATCGAGACGTACGTCCACACGTCGCGGTCGAAGTCGAGCAGAATCGTGTTCCAGCGCTGCAGCGCGTCGAAAAGCTCGGCCATGCCATCGTGCGGCTCAATCTGGATCGTGAGCCTGTTCTGCCTGAGGCCGAAGCCCTCGATCACGCCGCGGGCAAGCGCCTCCCAGTCCACGTCGGGATAGGCGGCAAGATGCGCGTTGAAGTTGCCCACGGCGCCGTCCATCTTGGCGGGCAGTACGATGCGGTCGATTTCGTCCTGCTGGCGCCTGAGGCGCGCCGCGACAACCGCAAGCTCCTTGCCTATCGTCGTGGGAGAAGCTGGTTGGCCGTGCGTGTGGGCCAGCATGGGCACCGAGGCGAATGCGCGCGCCATCTCGGCCACCTTCTCGGCCACCTCGTTCTGCGCGGCGCGCAGCACCTTGAGGCCGTCGCGCAGCATGAGCGCATGGCTCATGTTGTTGACGTCCTCGCTCGTGCAGGCGAAGTGCACGAACTCGCCGCGCCCCTCGAGCGAAGTGCCCTTTATCTTCTCCTTGATGAAATACTCCACGGCCTTGACGTCGTGGTTGGTTGTCTTCTCGATGTCCTTCACCCTCTGCGCATCGTCAAGCGAGAAACCCTCGCCCAGAGCTAGCAGAAGCGCGGCCTCTTCGTCGGAAAGCGCGGGGCACTCGGGTATTCCCGGATGAGCGCAGAGAGCCGCCAGCCACGCGCATTCAACCATCACGCGCCGCTTCACGAGGCCATACTCGGAAAAGACGCCACGCAGGTCCTCGGTCTTGGACCCGTAGCGCCCGTCAAGCGGCGAAATCGCGCAAAGCATGTCTATCATTGCCATCTGCGAGAGTACTCCTCTGAAAAAAGCGCGTAAATTATACCATAAAACATGGCAAAGTGAAAGCGCAAAAGCATTCACGCGAAACGGCGGCGCGAGAAGCCCGGGCGAAGTATCACTCCGCAATCTTCACGGTAAGCTCCTGCACCACGGCTCGCGAGAGGATGAACACGGCATCTGCGCCGCCAACAGTGGCATAACGGCCACCACCGGCGGCAACCCCGCCAAGAAGGAGATTGCGGCGCGTGGAGTCCGCCTGCTCGAAGTCGATCGCGATCGTCAGCTCAGGCACGTCCAGGCCGCAGCGCCTCAGGTCGTCAGGGGTCGCGGCAACGGTCTCGACCGCAGCTGCGTCGACGCGCGTCAGGGCCGTGAGCAGCTTCTTGACGGCGTCAACCGACACTGTGGCCGGCGGACCGCCCTCGATGTTCCACTTCGACCTGTCCGCCGAGGGCGCCACCGTGATTCCTGCCGCCCCCTTCGGCGTCACGGATATGCGCCTTACGGACGCCGGATCAAGCGCAAGAAGCGTCTTCGAACGGAGATCCGCGAACGCGCCGCATCCCTCGAAGAAGGCGGCCGGCACCACCACGCCAGGCTGCACGCCTGCGGAAGTCGCCACGGAAACCCTCACGCCGTCCTTCTCTGGCGGAGAGTCGGGCACGTCGCTGCGGCGCATCCGAAGAACGCGGTCCACCATCGCCGCCGCGGCCGCTGGATCCGCCTGCGCCACCACCGGCGCCTCAAGCCTCCAAACGCCGTTCGTGCCCTGTGCAAGCACGTACACCAGAGAGCCGGCGGTAAGCGAAACCGAGGCGAGGCGCTCGCCTGCGCCAAGCGGGAACACGCGCGAGTCGCGGAACGACGCGCCACCGGCGCGGCACAGCTCCGCGAGAGCCGCGTCAACCGCCACCACAGCCGTCCCGTTCTGCACAAGCGCGTAGACGAGGTTCGTGCCCCTGTGCGCGCCGAACACGATCTGCTCGGCCGCGCCAGAAGCGGCGCGCACCGTCACGGCAAAGCCGGCGTCGGAGGAAAGTCCGTACGGCGCAAGCGCCGAAGGCTTGATCGCCGACTCTCCGCCAGGCGGGGGATTCGAGGCGCTCGGCAGCACGAACTCGGCCACCTTCGCCTCCGCGAGACCCGCCACTAGCTTCTCCACAGCCGCTGCGTCGGCCGGCGCCTCCACCGGCGCCGCGAGCCTCCAGCCGCCTGCGCCGCGCACAAGCTTCACGAACGGAGACTCCGGCACGCGCAGGTCGATTCCCGTGACGTCCTTCGCGTCGCTCGCCACGAGCGCGCGCCTTCTGAAGCCGTCTGCGTCCAGAGGCACGGCGTCGAACGCCGCGTTTGCCACGGTGAACACGTTGCGCAGGCCCGATGTGCGAGCGTACACCTCCTTGCCGGAGGCGGTGGGCGCGCCGAACGATATGCTGACCGCCGAGCTGTTCGAGCGCAGCGTCACGGTGGCGCGCACGTCGCCTGCCAGGCCGAAGTCGGCAAGGTCCTCATGCAGGGCCGCAAGCTCCTCCTCAGTGCGCATGTCGCCGAGGGGGAGCAGGGTCACGGCGTCCACGAGCCTGCGCACGACGGCCTCGTCGGCCGGCGCCGCGTAAGGGGCGATGATGCGCCATGCGCCGTCGTCTCCTCGCGTGAGGGCCACCAGGTTCGTGCCGCCGCGCACCACGTCGAACGACTTCACGTCGTCCAGCGCGAAGGTGCAAAGCGAATTGCGCGTGGTGGCCGTGGCAACAGCGCGAGTGCGGAAGGAAAGAACGTAGAGTCCGCACGCAATGATAGCGATTCCCACGCAGAGGAAGACTGTGGCGCGGAGGTTGTTCATGAGAGGCGCCCCCTTCTGAAAGCGGCCACGAGCCCGAGCGCCAGCACCACGAGCGGCAGCACCACGGCACCTGCAACGCCGAAGCGCATCCAGCGCGCGCGGTCCATGCCCGTGGCAACGGTGCTGCCCGGCGTGCGCGGGGCGGTGAGCGCGTCAAGGCCGGCAAGCCACGCGAGCGAGTTAAGGAAGACGTCGCGGTTTGCGTTGGCGCGCTGGGCGAGGGCGCCGTTCGCCACGAACGTGGCGTCGCCTACCACCACGATGCGTGTTGGCCTAAGCGCAACGTCGCGCGCAACGCCTGCGCCGCGCTCCAGGGCGACGGCGATGGCGAGCGGACCTGCTGGCTCGGTGGTCGCATCGCGCGTCCAGGGGCGCGTGGCGGGCTCGCTTTCGCCCCAGGCGGCTTCGTCGGTGCGCACGAGCTCTGTGAACGACGTGCCCTCGGCCTGGGCTGCGGCTGAGGGCGCCAGAGGAACGGGCGCCTCGAAGAGCACTGTGCTGCCGACGAGTGGACGGGTGATGGCATGTTCGGCGAAGTCGCGCGCCACGACGTCGGTGCCCGAGAACGTGCGCGGGGAGATCACTGTGTACGGAAGTATCTTTACGCCCATGTCGGAGAGGAGCGCGCCCACGCCGGCGTTTGGTCCCGGGGCAGCCAGGACGAGCAGACGGCCGCCGCCGCGCAGCCAGCCTTCGAGACGCGCCGTCTCCATGCGGGCGAAGGGCTCGCGCGCGCCCGCCACGACGAGCACGGCGCAGTCGCCGGGAACAGAAGGCGCGGACGACAGATCCAGCTTCTCGAGGGAGTATCCGTCGCGGCGCAGGTCGCGAGCGATGTCGCTCAGGCCATACATCGGATCGTAAGAGTCGAACGAAGCCTCCCCGTGGCCGGTCGTCCAGTACAGCACCTCGCGCGAAGCCGGCAAGGAGAGCCGCTGCAGGGCCGACGCGCACACCGACTCTCCCGCGAAAAGCGCATCCGCGCCGACTGCGTGGGCGACGTTCGTGGATGCTGGGAAGAGGTCTCTCAGCGGCAGCGTGATGCGGCGGTTTCCGCGGCGGAACACGAGCGATCCCTCTTCAGCCCCGGCGCGCACTAGGTCGAGCGCTCGGCCGAGCTCCCATCTGGGGTCCACGTAGTCCACCGCAAGGCGCGCGCCGCCAACGCGACGCGCCGTGGTCTCAAGGCCGCGCAGAAGGCGCGATACGGCGCGAAATTCCGGCGCCTGGCGCGAGAGGAAGCAGGTGATGCGCATGTCGCCGTGCGCCTCGGCGAGCAGCTGGCACGTGCGGGCGGACGCCCTTGCACCGCCGGAATGCATGGGCAGCTCGAAGGAGAAGTCGAGTCGCATCGCGAAGGCCACCACCATGCAGGCGAAGACGAAGGCGAGCATTGCGACCGCAGCCGTGGCGGCGCGGGGGGCTCGGCCCGCGCGCCCGCGCAGGCGCTTGGAGGCGACTGCCCTGGTTGCGGCGAACAGCGCGAAGAGCGTGAGCGATGCGTAGAACGCGAGAGCCGAAAACGAGACCAGCCCCGTCGCCATGTCCACGACATGCGCCTCGAACGGCATCGACGCCACTTTCGCGCGCAGCACGGGCGACCACGCCGTGGCCGCCCAGAAGATGGCGTGCGGCAGGGCGAGCATCAGCAGCAGCGACGCGAACGCCGCAGCCGCCGCGTACCGGAAGCACGCGCTTGCGAGAAGCCCCGTGGCGCACCAGAGAGCGGCCTGCATCAGAAGCGCAAACACCGCCGGAAGGAAAGATGCGAACGTCAGATCGTCGGCAAGCGCAGGCGCGCACATCTTCAGCGCCATGAGCGGCACCAGCAGATAGAAGCCAAGCGCGATCACTGTCTCGGCATAGGCGGCCAGGAACTTGCCGAGCACGAAGTCCCGCTCCTGCACGGGCGCGGTCAGCACGAGATCTAGCCTGCCGCTTGCGCGTTCGTCGGCGATCAGGCGCATGGTGACTAGCGCGGCGAGGATCGGCAGGAACGGCACCGCGGAAAGCGCCCACACCGCGGCGGCGGGCGTGGCGCCGCCGTCGCCGCGCATCAAGGCGCGCGTGAAGAAGCCGCCGGAGAGCGCGAGAAAGCCTGCCACTGCAACGGCGGCCGTTGGAGACGGCGCGAGGCGCCCAAAGGTTCTCGCGAACACAACTCGCACTGTGCGCATCATGATGCGCCCCCTTCCGCCCGAGGCGGTGCGAGGCCTAGCAGCATCTTGGCGCCTGAGGCGGTCTTGGCGCCGAGGGCGCGGCCCTCCTTGATCACGTAGAACTTCGTGGCCCAGCGGGCAAGCTCGTCGATCTCGTGCCCGCTCACCACTACGGCGGCTATGGACGATATGGCCGCGAGTATGCGGCCGAACATCTCGCGCGTGACGGGATCGAGCCCGGCGAGAAGATCGTCCAGCAGCAGAAAGCGCGGGCGCAGCAGAAGAGCGTCCGCAAGCGCCACGCGCTTTCTCAGGCCGAACGAGAGCGAGCCTATGAATTCGCCCGCATGCTCGTCGAGTCCGCAGAGGTCGATCGCCTCCGCCACGCGGTGGCGGATCTTCTTCGACATCTCGCCGCGCAGGTTCGCGCGGTAGCGCAGGTAGGCGCGCACTGTCATGTCGGGGTCGGCCGGGGCGTTCTCCGGCAGGTATCCCATCATGCGGCGGTAGCGCAGCGGGTTCGCGAAGATGTCCACGCCGTCCGCCGCCACGGTTCCGCCCGACGGCATGCAGAGACCGGCCATCACCTTCATGAGCGAAGTCTTGCCGGCACCGTTCGCCCCGGCGATCACTGCGACCTCGCCCGGCGCGACGGCGAACGACACGTCGTCAAGAAGTCGCGTGCGCCCCCAGGAGAAGGATATGTTGCGGACCTCGAGCACGGCGAAGAGACCTCAGTGACAGCCGCAGGAGCCGCTCTTTGAACAATGCTGGCAGGAGCCGCCTCCATGCCCCTGGCAAGTCGCCGCGCCCACCGGCGCGAGCTCGCCCGCAACGAGCCTGCGCGCCGCCTCGTCGGCCGCGCCCTCCACGCCCGCGAACACCGCTATGCCGGCGGCAGCAAGGGCGCCCTGCGCGCCCGGCCCGATGCCGCCGCACACCACGGCCTCCACAGAATGCTGCACAAGCCAGAGAGCCAGATCCTCGTGACCCACACCGGCGGTGTCCAGCACCTCGGCGGCC
>CAMIVJ010000190.1 GCA_946401765.1 uncultured bacterium
CCTTGCCCTTAACGTCTATGGGCTGGGCGTCCTCCACTGCGCGGTCCAGAACCGCAGGTATGTAGTCGAATGGCGTGGACATGTTTTTTGCAAATGACTGGTTAGACTGAATCTCCCTTTCCGGAGGCCATGTGTCGCTTAAGAGAACGTTCAATGGCGGCGAGCTGCGTATCCACGGAGGCATCGGCCACGCCGGCCTCTGTTTCAAGGAGGCATGCCGGCCCCTTGAGCCGCGCGTCCTCCACCACGTCCACGGCGGTCACCGTGGGGTAGTCCGCAATGATCGCCTGAATGCGCTCCCGTACGACCGCTGCCATCTCCGGCGCAACCTTGAGCGTGACCTGACGCTGCGTGCGGATCACGGCGGCCATCGTCTTGCGCACGATGTTCACCACCATCTCCTTGTCGCCGATCTCAACAACGCATGACTTCAGCGCCTTCATCACCACGTCCGCCATCTTGCCCTCTACGGACTCCATGAACGCAACGGACTGGTCCACAAGCTCGAGCTTCTGCATGGCGATTTCCATCTTGCCCGCCTGCAGTCCCTCCTCGTAGCCACGCTTCTTCTCTTCCTCGAACGCGGCCTTGGCCTCCTCGCGAATGCGCGCGGCCTCCGCCTCTGCAGCGGAGATTATCTCCTCGGCGGTCTTGGCCGTGGCGACATCCGAAACCTTCACAAGGCGCCTGTCGGAAGAAAGGGCGAAATCTTTCTTGTTTATCAGCAGCATAGCGAATACGCCTCCGGAAATCTGAGTTTGAGAAGTTTCTTCACGGCGTCGTTCGCCGAGAACCGTTCTTTGCCTTCGCCGCAAATGCCGCTGAAGCTTTTGGGGAGCTTCAGCTTCAGCCGCTTGACAAGCGCCGCCGGACACGCGCCAAGCAGCGAATAGAGCAACGTCAAGCCGGCAGTCTCCACACGCACTGTGACATTTGACTCATCGGCGTTTCCAGCGGCCAGAGCGAATCCGCTAAAATACGCCGTATAGGTGAATACTTCTGGATAAACGCCTGGCAGTGACGCCTTCAACTCGCGAACAGACTTGCCGTCGGTGACTCTGCGCAGTTCAGCTGCGCAGGCGATGGCGCCCAGCCATTTAACGATCGACTCAAGCGTTGCGCCATCGAGAAGCAGCAGACGGCTCCAGTCGTCCTTCGGGAAAGTGTGGAAACAGGGCTCTACGCCAAGAGATGAAAGGAGATAACGGTTGAATGTTTGAGAGTTTGAAAGTCCGAGGGCCTGAAAGACGCCCTTGGCGGCTCCAACCTCAAGGTCTTCTATCCAGCTTGTGTGTATCTGCGGAGCGAAGTTCCACAAGAAGTCGCGCATGCGCGGCCAGAGCGCGGAGTCGGCCACAAGAGCGCGAGCATCATCTATCGCGATCATATCCATTGCCTCGACGCTCCTTTGCTTGACTCAAGATACCTGCGCCAGCGCGAATCGGCTTCGACGCGGCGCCCTGCCAGACGAAGTGCGCGCGTCTCAAGAACCGCCTCGGCATGCGCAAGGGAAGGCGGCACGTCGGCGGCGCGAAGAACGTCCACCGCCCTTGCCGTCTCGCCGTCAGAGATGAGAAGTTCCGCAAGCGCCACGGCGGCAACGCCGTCGCGCGCATCGGCCTCGACCAGGGCCTCGCATACGCTTCTGGCCCTGTCGCGCCGTCCATGCCGCATGAAAAGCCACGCGGCTGTGAGCAGGAACTGTCTCTCTTCGGTTGGCATAACCACCTAACTACCTAGCCACCAAACCGCCTAACTACTTCCTCGGAGGAGGGTCGCGGAAGATGGTGACCATGATCTTCTCGGGCGCAAGGCCCTCGATGGCGTTCTTCACAAGGCCCTTGACGGAGGGAATGACGTCGGTGAGGTCAGCGTCCCAGCGTGAACGAATTGCCACGGCCGCCGAGGAAGGAAGCGCGTTGCGCGCAAACGGATCGTTCTCTGGCAGCACCACATGCACGCGCGCGTCAACGACGCCGTCGATGCAGGAGATGGTCTTGGCGATGTCCTGGGCAAGAGCATCCATGAACCTTATGCGCTCTTCGCTCGGCGACGAGATCATCCCCGTCTTCTTGAACACCTCTCCGATGCCCTGATGCGCGCGGCGCGGAAGACCGGCCTTTTCGAGAAGGTTCACCGCCGCGGCGAACTTGGACTCGTCAACCGAGACGTTCCACGTGCCTTCTTCTCCGGGCGACTTGTGGCAGCCAATGCCGGCGTCGAGCAGCGCGGCCATCACCAGATTGGCCTGTCGCTCCTCAAGCCCGGAGTGGAGCGTGGTCTCCTTGTCGCACCCTGCGAAAAGGAAGACAGACGCCAAAATCACTACTGTTGACAACTTATTCATGGCTGTGTCTGGATGTAGAGATGTGTGAGTGCTTGAAGGTGTGAGGATGCAAGTTTCTTTCAAACTCTCAAACTTTCAAACTTTACTGGTTCTTCACGAGCGTCTGGATGGCGTTCGACGACTTGTCGGCCACCTTGGTCACGACCTCCTGCTGGAACGCGAGATTGGCCACCTCGTACTGAAGCTCCACCATCTCAGGCGCGGACGGCGAATGCTGCGCGCGCAGCTCAGTGAGAGCGCGGATGCGGTGCAGTATTCCCTGGTTGTTCGCCTGCGCAGAGCGCCATGACGCCGCCAGTTCGTTGGCAAACGGCACTGGGTCGGCCGCCTGCACGGACGAAACGCCGCCTACCGCCGAAGCGCCCATCGCCGCCTCAAACCTGGCGACGGCGGAAGGGTCTGCCACTGCGGACGCCGCCGCGGCAGCGTCTGCAGCAGACTGCGGAGACGCAACGCCTCCCGCCGCTCGCACGGCTTCAACAATCATCGTTTCTGTCATCTCAGAAGATCCTTTGCTAGTTGCGCGGCCGCCGGATCGGCAACGTCCGATGCGGCCTCTTCAAGCACAGCCCGGGCTTCGGAGGCTCTATCCATCCTCAGCAGGGCCATTCCCTTGAAAGCCTTCAGCATCGCGGACGCGGGAAACCGGGGAAGAGCCGCCTGGTCGATGTAGTCCACCGCCCTTCGGAATTCCATCTCGCTGATGAGGAGGATGGCGTTCGCCACTGCGACGGACGCCTCCTCCGGGCGGAAACGCTCCAGCGCCGCGAGAATCTTCGCGGCCGACTGGAAGCGGTTCTGCCCCGTCGCCATCAACGCGACGTTCAACAACAGCCTGGCTTCTTCGCTTTCCAGGTCAAACATTAGCGGAAGTTGGACGCAATCGAGTTGAGCGCGTCGCTCATGTTCTTGTTGATGTTGGTCATCGTGGTGAGGGCGAGGTTCCACATCTGCAGGTCGTACTGCAGCTGCTGGAGGTTCGCCTGCACATCCGGGTGCTCCTGGTAGTTCTTGAGGGAGATTTCCAGACGGTCTTCCATCGTCTTCGCGGCGTTGAGCATCGCGTTGTAGACGTTGTCGGTGTGGATCACGTCGGCAAGGCCGATCTGCTGTCCATCGCCAACGCGGGAAATCGTGTTGACGTTGTCATACATCGTGACCTTGGTATTCGGTGTATGGATGGTGTCTATCATTTCTTTTTTCCTTTTTTTGTTTTGTCGTTGAACGTCGCCTTGCGGCTACGCCTTCTGCCCCCTTCCGTCCACCTGGACGGTCAGGCGCAAAATCTTCCTCGCGAGCGTGATGGCCTCCTTGAGGGGCTCCGCTCTCTGAAACTCTTCCGGCGGCATTCCCGCGTCCATCTCCGCGTCCAGCCGGGCCATCGCCCCGGCGAGCACGGCGTCGTAACGGGCGAGCGCGGCCTCTTTCCCGGGGCCGGCCAGCTCTCTCTCTATCGCCATCAGGTGCACCGGCTCGTTCACGGCTTCCATGTGAACCTCCCGGTTGAGTTGGTGACAGTCACGGAGTCGGCCTCGATCTTCTCCACCACAAAGCCGCCCACGCTCGCGCCCTCGAGCACGCGCGAGCCGTTCTTCATCACAAGGCACGGATACGGCGCGGTGAGAATCCCGCACACGGGGAACTCGGGCTTCGCAGCGGCCTTTCTAGCGCGAGCACGCGCGCCGACGGCTGGAACGGACGTACCGCCCTCACCCTGCGCCGTCTCTTCCACATCGGCAGCAGCGGTGAACCTGACGGCCTTAACGTCCACGTTTCTGAGCTTCGGAAGATCGGAGTTAAGCGCCTTGAGCGTTCTCGCAAGCGCCGCAGGCGTATGCGCAGATCCATCGACCGTCAGAAACCTGTTAGTGGCCTGGGAGACCCTGAGCGCACCCTCGGTGAGAGTGAAGAGCGCATCCTCGGCGGCTGCGCGGAAAGACTCGTCGTCGGAAATGTCCAGCTCCACGCCAGGCTGCGCGGCATACGCCTCGGCTGTAGCGGCAAGCCGTTCGCGGCGCGTCTTGAGGTTGCCGGAAAGCCGCACGACACCGTTGGATTCAGTGGACGCAAGGCCGTACTTCGCGGCAATGCCGCCAAGCGCGGAATCGGCCTTGGAGCTTCCTGTCTCTCCTGCCCTGCCAGACTGGCTGCTCTCTCCGGAACCATTACCATTGGAAGTCCTGGCCAGATATGTCTCCTTCAGCCAATCTTTGAAGAACCATCCAACGACAGCCAGCAAAAGAACAACAAGCATCAGCGCCATAAGGCAGCCCAGGCATCCGCTGCGCTTCCTCTGCGGAGATTCGCCTTCCGCCTCCGCTGGGGGCGTGGGGCTCGCGGCGCGAGGCGTGTCAAAATCTTTCTTCCCGCCTTCCTCTTTAGAGGTCTCATGAGACTCTTCTTCGGCTTTTCTCCACACAAGCTCGCCCCACGCCTCATCCGCAGGACCAACGGCAAACGACGTGGAGCCCACAGTCTTCACATGGAACACATCCAGCGCCTCGCCGTCAACAGTCACGCCGGCGGAGGACGCCTCGATGGAGATCGGCGCAGCCGGCAGCGTGGAGTCGGCAAGCACGATGTCGCAGTCGTCGCCCTTGCCGAACGTCACTGCCACGCCCTCGACGAGCGCTATCTCAGCCCCCTTGTTCGGGCCTTCTACTATCTTCAAAATGAAGTTCACAGCTTAAGCCTCCCGAGCGGCTGGATGTTGATTTCGGCGCTCAGCTCCTGGAACGAGAGCACCGGCAGCTCATAGTAGTCCTTCTCGATCATCTTGCGGAAGTAGCGGCGGATGTCCACCGAGACGATGACAACCGGCTTCTGCGGAATCTTTTCGAGATCGCCGATCGTGCGCTTCACGACGGACAGAATGGAACGCACCGTGGCTGGATCCATCGCGAGATAGCTGCCGCCGGACGTCTGGCGCACCGACTTCCTGATCTTCTCCTCCAGCGACGGGTCCAGCAGGTACGCCGCGACGATGTTCTGGCCGCCAGAGAACTTGTAGGAGATGTAGCGCGAGAGCGCGGCGCGGACGTACTCGACGAGCAGCACCGAGTCCTTCTCCTTCTGGCCCCACTCGATGAGCGTCTGGGTGATGCGCTTGAGGTCGCGGATCGAGATGCCCTCCTGGACGAGGCGCTGGAGGACGTCCGTGATCTTCTGGAGCGGCAGGACGCGCTGGACCTCGCGGACGAGCTCGGGGGCCTCCTTCTCCATGTGGTCGAAGAGGATGCGCGTCTCCTGCAGGGAGAGGAACTCGTGGGCGTAGCGGCGGAGGACGCCGGAGAGGTGGTAGGTGAGGACGCCGCCGACGTCGAGGGAGCGGATGCCCGACTCGTCGAGCTTCGGCTTGTCCTCCTCCTTGACCCAGCAGGTCTCGTGGCCGGTGAGGAAGGGCTTGCCGCCCTCGAAGGCGATGCCGGTGGCGGAGAGGTTCTCGGGTTCCTCAAGCGCGAAGACGTAGCCCTTGCGGAGGGCGCCCTCGGAGACGGGGACCTCGTTGACGAGGAGGCGGTAGCGGCCGTCGGAGAGCGCG
>CAMIVJ010000191.1 GCA_946401765.1 uncultured bacterium
GCGCGTTGAAGCGCGTGAGGTCTGCGCCCGGCGGACGTATCGCGCGCGCGGCGTTCGCCCCCATTGTCCGCCCTGCAGCCACGCCGGCCGTAGCAGCCGCAGCCGCAAGGACCGCGCGCCGCGTCATCGAACCGCCCATAACCTTCGGAGCATCCTCGTCAGCGCCGCGGCTCAGCAGCTTCCTACCCGCCTCCATAAGCGCCTCCTGGAGGCCGCCTAGCGGACACAGCCTGTGGCACCACACGTTGGGCATAAGCACGCTCAATAGCAGTATTGCCACAAAACCTATGCCCGTCACGCCAGCCGTCACCGCAAGCGGAGTGCGCCATGCGGCGAAGAAGCCGTTGAAGATGCACAGCGGGTCAAGCCATATCGCAAGCGGATATCCGCACGCGGCCGTCACAACGATCACCAGCGCGAGCGCCTTGTTCAGGCGCGGCACGCGGCGGATGATCTTGCGTCCGCGCGGATTGAGAAGGCCCGCCGTCTCGGCGAGGAAACCCATCGGGCAGAACTTCCAGCAGAACACCCTTCCGCGGAAGAACGAGAGCACGAGAAGCGGCACGCCAAGCAGCAGCGTCCATCCCACCCACTCGCGCGCGGCGAGCGCGCCGAAGAGGTTCAGGAGAGGACTCAGCCGCGGCAGCACCGCCTTCACCCAGGCGGGAGGCACCTTGGTCCCCATGGGCAGATAGTCAGCCCATGGAAAGGCGCACGCGGCCGCAGCCGCCAGGATGACGAGCCGCAGCGCGTTTCTGCGAAGCCACTTCATGACTAGTCTCCTAGACTTCCACGCGCACTATCTCGACCTTGTCGAGATCGATGCAGCCAACGCCGAGCTCGGCGGCAAGGCGGATGTGCGGGATGTCGGCCGGCTTCTTCTTGAAGAGAGTTGCGGCATACGCATCGGCCGCAACGGGATCCGTCGCGAAGATGATCTCGTGCGGATGGGCGAGGGGACCAGGCCCCTGCGGACCGCGGTCCAGCAAGATGCGCGTGGCGTCGATGATGATCAGCGTGGGCTTCAGGTAGGTGCTGAAGTCGGCGATGCACTGGTGCAGGCCCTGGCGGTGCCAGCCCTGGCGCGTGCGGTTGTCGATCGCGCCCATCCAGTTCTTCATCGAGAGCGTGAGCATCGCGCCGCCGTGGTGCTTCGCCACAGGCATGTTCACGAGGCAGTCGGCCTCGATCAGGTCGCGCGTCACGCGCGCCTTCTTGCAGATCTTGCCCTTCGGCACCTCGACGGAGACGTAGTCGTTGCCCTTGGGACGGTACAACTTCGCGCCTGTGCCCTTGATCGCGTCCAGAACACCGCACGCCGGGAACGTCTCGCGTTCAGAGTGGCAGGTGTTCTCGGGAATCACGATCTGCTTCACCTTCGCCTTCTCGGCAGCGAGAATCACGGCGCGGATGATGTCGGGATGAGTGTTGCCGCCCTGCTCGGGGGTGGACTTCCAGGCAAGATTTGGCTTGAGGGCCACCTTCTTGCCCTCCTTGAAGAACTTGCCCCATCCGCCCATCTTCTCAATGCCGGCGGCAATCATCTTGGGGATGTCGTTTCCGTGCACCACTACGATGCGCGGCTTCTTATCTTCCGCCAGGGCCGATGCCGGCACTGCGGCGGCAAGCGCTCCAGCCGCTGCGGCGGTGGCGCTCTTCTTGATGAAACTGCGACGCTGGATCTTCTGCATGGTGGTATTCCTTATGGTGACTTTGCCAGAACAGGTTTATTTTATCAGATTTGGACAAAGACCGCAATAGACACGCGAAATCATTTCGCGGGCGCGTCGAAGAGGCCAAGCTTCGTCGCGTCGACGGCGCGCACGTCAATGCCCTTCTTCACGGCCTGGGCCGCCGCGGCGCCAGCGCCGATTCCCGTGGCCATGGCGTTGCCCATCACGCGGCAGCTCGCAAGCGCCTCATGCGTCGCCGAGATGCAGCGCCCGCAGAAGAGGAGGCCATCCACCTTCTTCGGCACGAGCGCGCCGTATGGGATGTCGTACGGCCTCACGCGGCGTGCGCCGCCCGTGACGGCCTTGTCGTGCCCGTCGGCCTGGCCGGCGCCAGCGGGATTGTGGATGTCAATGACGAAGGAGCACTTGCGCGCCACGGCGTCCTCGCGCTTGCGCCCGGAAAGGACGTCCTCCGTGGTGAGCCTGTCCACGCCCTCGAAGCGGCGCGTCTCGCGCACGCCGACGACCGCCGGCATCTCGGCGATGCAGGCATTCGCGTATCCGGGCAGATGGCGGCGCATAACATCTACTATCTGCGCAGCCTGCTTGCGCGCCGCGATCTCGGCCTTCGTGAGGTCGGCCGAACGCGAGCCGTAGAGGCCGTTCACCTGCGTGGCGTTCACCACGTTGAGATTCTTCTCGCGTCCGGGATAGAGACGGATCACGCCGACTTCGGGAGGAAGGTTGCCGGCCTTGATCTCGTCCTGCACGATGTCCTCCCATTTTTTGCCGTTTACGATGCAGTGCCTGCTGCGCGCATGCTCCTCGGAATAGCAGAGGAAGCGCTTCGCGGGGTCGAACCCGCCAACGGTGAACATGATGCTCATCGGCTGCACGAGCCCGTCGCCCTTGCGCCCCTCCTCGTAAGGCACTCCCGCGGCGGCGGCTACTATGCCGTTGCCGGTGGCGTCGATCACGACCTTGGATCTGAACGTGCGCTCGCCCTCCACGCACTGCACGCGCACGCCGACCACGCGGCTGCCTTCCATCACCGGACCCAGCACGTGCGCGTGGAGCATCACATCCGCCCCAGCCTCCCTCAGGAGGTCGTACGCGCGCACGTCCGCCAAGTGGAAGTCGACGCTGCCACCAAAGCCGACCCTCTTCGCTATCGCCCTCACTGCGGGACTGTCGGTGGCGAACGAGAACGGACTCACCATCGCCGACACGGCCATCCCTCCAAGGCGACCGCCCTTCTCCAGAAGGAGCGTCTTCGCACCTCGCGTCGCGGCCGTGTACGCAGCGCCGATTCCGGCCGGCCCTCCACCCGCCACGATCACATCATAGTCGGCCGCCGAAGCGAACAGCGCCGTCAACGCGACTGCAACAAGCATCCTTTTTTTCATTGGCAATCCCTTCCTTTGCGAGAACAAACTCGAAACTCAATGTCAGAACGGACGCGCGATGTCGCTGGGCATGTGCCAGGCATTCGGCGCGAGATAGACGGGAAACACCTGCACCCCGTCCGGAGCGCAGTTGCGCTTGAACGACTGCGAGAAGAAGCGCGCGAGAAAGAGGTCCAGCCACTTCGCGATCTCGGCTGCGGTGTACGCGCCGCGGAACGCCTTCTTCGCCGCCTTCAGAATCTCCGCTCTTCCTTCGCACTCGGCAACGAAGTGCCAGAGGAAGAAGTCGTGCAGCTCGTAGGGGCCGATGGCGCTCTCCGTCTTCTGCGCGATCTTCCCGCGCTTCGCGGGCAGCAGCTCTGGGCTCACCGGCGTCGCGACAATGTCGAGAATCGCGTCAGCGGCGGCACCAAGCCCGGGCCTCGCCCTGCGCAGTTCGTCCGTCACGCCGCCCGCCCACCACTTGCACACGTCGCGCACCGCGGTCTTCGGAACGCCCGCGTTCACGCCGAACATGCTCATGTGGTCGCCGTTGTACGTGCACCAGCCAAGGGCGATCTCGCTCATGTCGCCAGTGCCGAGCACGATGCCGCCCGTCTGGTTCGCCTTGTCCATGAGTATCTGCGTGCGCTCGCGCGCCTGGGCGTTCTCGAAGACGACGTCGTGGCGCGACGCGCTCTGGCGGATGTCCTTGAAGTGCTGGCGGCAGGCGGCGGTGATGTCTATCATCTCGAGCTTGAGGCCAAGTCCCTCGCAGAGCTTCTCGGCGTTTGACTTCGTGCGCTTCGTTGTGCCGAAACCCGGCATCGTGTACACGTGCACGCCCTTCTTCGCGTCAAGCCCCAGAAGGTCGAACGCGCTCACCGCCACCAGGAGCGCAAGCGCGCT
The DNA here is from genome assembly GCA_946401765.1 of uncultured bacterium. GTDB lineage: Bacteria > Verrucomicrobiota > Kiritimatiellia > RFP12 > UBA1067 > RUG572. The sequence continues at coordinate 3,968 of CAMIVJ010000191.1, forward strand.
GTCGAGCCCGCCGGAGAGCCCAAGCGTCACGTCGCGGCAGCCTATCGCGGCAAGGCGGCGCGCAAGGCCCGTCACCTGGCGCGGGAACACTTCGGCGGCGCGTCCGCAGAACGGCAGGCGCGGATCGGCCCCCTCGCCAACAAAAGACAACTTCATCGGCTCGCCGAAGCGTATCTTCGGCGCCCCCTTCACTCGAGATGCCGCCTTGAGGAACTTCTCCTGCGCCGCCGCGAGCGTCTTCTGGAAGGCCGGATGGTCGTTAAGGGAACCGCAGTCGCCCCCGCGGATCGCGTCGCATGGGATCGTCATCTCCGGAACGCCATCGCGCGCAAGGCTCCTCACGGCCTTCATCAGCACTTCCACATTGCCGGCGAGATTGCCCGGCCTCAGCAGAAGCATCACGTCAAACATCCACCTTGAGTCCATTTGATCCTCCTACCTCTTCTCCGTCTTTTCAGATGCGGGGAATACGATGAAAGCCGGGAAACCCTTTATTCCGAGGTTCTTGAAGTCGTCCAGCGCCTGGAACGCCTTGGGGTCCTCGGCCTGCAGGCGCACGACGGCGAAGTTCTTCAGCTCGGCCTTCACGGAAGCCTCGCTGAACGTCGTCTTCTCCATCGCGAGGCAGTTCTTGCACCATGTGGCCCACACGTCCACGAAGACCGGCTTGCCGGACTTCTTCGCCTCCACGTACGCCGCGCCCCACGTCTCGGGCGTTGCCTCGCGCACTCCCTCCACCACGACCTCCGCCTCCGCCTTGGCCGCCTTCTGCGCTTCGAACCCGCGCCACGCAAGCCAGCCGTACCATCCTGCCATCGCGAAGAACACAAGCGCAAACGCACGGTTCACCCAGCTCATCCACGCGCCGGGTTTCGGCAGCACGGAGAATCCCGCCGCCGCAAACGGCCAGGGGAGTCCGAGACCCGCGCCAAGCACGAACGGCAGCGCCACGGCCCACAGCTTCCCGGCGGCGCACCACTTCGCCGTGAGAAGAAGCGTCGCGAGCAGAATCGGCTCCACGCACGCGCCCGCAAGCGCCGCCGCCCCAGCGCCAAGGAGGAAGCATCCGCCGTATCCGCGCAGCGCGGGCGGACCGCTCTGCTGCTTCACGCCGGGCGCGGGCTTGCGTTTCGGACGGAACCGCGACAGGTCGATGAAGAACACTCCGCACATCGCAAGCCCCAGAACCGCGAACGCCGTGGCCGCCACCACGTTGAACCACGGATTCGACTGTATCGTGCCGAACGCCATTCCGCCGAACGCCGCCGCGCACCCAAGCGCCCCGTACGCGCATGTGATTCCGAGTCCATACGCGGCGCCGCGCTTCCATCCCCTGCCCACGAGAATCAGGTTCACCGGCACAAGCGGCAGCACGCACGGCGTGAGATTCGCCGCAAGCCCGCCCAGCAGCACCAGAAGCAGGATCACCAGAAGCGAATGGTCTTCAAGCTCCTTCTCCGCGGCCTCGTCGCGCAGGAAGGCCACCATCTTCGAAGCGTTCATGTAGCCCATCGCCACGCGCGCGCCGGCAGGACCCTTCTCCACGGCGACAGGAGCATTCTCCACTGCAGCGGCGGGTTTCGCGCCCGCGGGCTTCGTCCCTTCCGCGGCGTTCTCGGCGGCATGCTCCTTGCGCGCGGCCTCGATGTCGGCAAGCGACACCCCCGCCGCCAGAGCGTCCTCCTCGGAGAGGTAGCACACTCCGTTCACGCACACCTGCTCGGCGGCGCACACAAACGCGAACAGCAGCGCACATGTCGCGACTATCGTCTTTTTCATTCTGCCATGCTCCTTTTCTGCATGGGCGCATTATACCAAATTTCCCGCGCCGCCGCACGGGGGAAAAGTGCCTTTGGAAATGTTGCCATTGTTGCCAGTATCCAATTCCAGTGGCCAATGCCCAATTGGA
>CAMIVJ010000192.1 GCA_946401765.1 uncultured bacterium
GGAAAAGGTGTCCGCCGGACCGTCCACGCGGTCGCACCACAGGAACTGGTTGCAGTCGAATTCGCGTGATAGGAACTTGACCGTCATCTCCACCACGTCAGAATCCAGCGGACGGAAGTCCGTCACGATGCGCTGCCCGGACAGCAACGCGTTGCCGTTTTTCTCCACGTTCGTGTCAACGTACTCAAGATCCTGATATCCCGCCACAACGCCAACGGCGTTGGTTACGCAGATATCCGCCGCGCGCGAGACGCCACACGTCGCAACAAAGGCAAGGAGAGCCATTACCATACGCCCACTCCCTCCAATGGCCAATTCTGCAAGTCGAATCATCTTCTCTTTCCCTTTTAGGTCTGAATGATAACATCACTTAGCAATAACGGGGACAGTCCCCCTTCTACACGTATAAACAAAAGCCCCTAGTGGTGACTAGGGACTCTGCATCGCTTTAATGGTGCGACTGACTGGGATCGAACCAGCAACCTTCGGCTTCGGAGGCCAACGCTCTATCCAATTGAGCTACAGTCGCGGCGGAAGCCGTAGGCGACGCGCGCCGAGGCGCGCCGTCAGCTACATCAGAAGTAGCAGTTGAAGATCGGAATGAACGGAACCTTGTTGTCCATGATCAGGTTCACAAGGCCGATCTGGAAACCGGCCGAGCAGGTGGCCGCGTAGTTCACGAGGCCGAGCTGGGCGCCGCGCAGGTCGTCCGTCATGTTGAAGAGCACCGCGGTCTGGAAACCATGCACGCGGCGGGCGAGGTTCGCGCCGAGCGCGATCTGCCAGCCCCACATGTCCTCCTGAACCATGCTGCCCACGCCGCCGATCTCGATGCCGTAGAACGAGCCGCCCGTGCCAGCGCCGATGCCGTCGATCGAAAGGCCCATCACCTCGCGGTTGACGCCGAACACGTCCACGTTCAGGCCGTAGAGCGTGCGGTTGCAGAGGTTGAAGCAGGAGCAGGTGAGGCCCACCGCGTCGCGGTTGGCGAGGTTGAAGCAGAGAGCGGCCTGCACGCCGTACATGTCGAGACGTGCGACGTTGACGAGGCCTGCGGCCTCGATGCCGTACATCTTGTTGCAGTCGCTGTAGAGGAAATTCACATCAAGGCCGAACACGTCCCAGTTATACCCCCAGGGAAGCGTGAGATACGGCGATGCGATACCCACCGCAAGGACGGTATAGCCATACGACTTGGGGTCTGGCGCGCCCGGATAGGTCTTCTCGGCGGCAGGCTCCTGGGCGAGGGCCGGCTGGACGGCGAGCGCGGCGAGCGCGCACGCGAAGATTCCACGCTTGATGGTACGGTTCATTTGAACTCCTTTTTTCTTTTCTGAAATCCTTTGAGGTTGAACGGTTGTAAATGATACATCATTCGCGCGCACAAGTCAACCACCAATGTGAGTTTCGTCAAAATTTCACAACAGCGGCAGGGCGATGCGCCAGGGGGGACGACCTCCGCTCACTTCGCCACCTTCACGCGTCCGGAAGCCCCGCATGAGTGCACCGACGGATCGTACATCGCCTCGACGGAAGATCCGGGCAGCACGAAGTCGCCAGCGCCAACCACGCGCACGGGATAGAAGAAGCGCACGCTTTCGCCAGCGCCGAGAGAGAAGCGGCGCGAGAAGCCAAGAACGCGGTCGTCGCGCATCTCGCGGCGCAGCAGCCACCCATGCGCATTCTTGCCCATGAACGGATAGGCGTCAAGGCCAAGCGGCGAATGGTCGGGCTCGAAGCATGCAGGCAGCAGCTCCTCCACCACGAGGTCGGAATACGTGGTCTTTACCGGCGCCGAGAGCGTCACCTCCACAATGAGCATCTCGCCGCGCACGAATCCGTCGGGCGCAGCAGCCGCGCCGTCGGTGCGCAGGAACCTGCGCGAGACGGATATGCCGCGCGTCTCTGGACGCCGCGACGCGGCGTCGGCCACCGCCAGACTTGTAACCGTCACGAACGCGTCGCCCTGCCCCTTGTTCACGAGCGCCACCTCGCCGCCGCCCGTCATGCGCTCCGCTCTCTTCGGCGACATCTTGCGCGCCTCGGCGCCCTCAACCTGCAGAAACACCTCAGGAATTCCGATCGTCGTGGAGGTGGCGCGATAGTAGCAGCCAAGGGCAAGAAGCACGTGGGCGTTCGCCTCGGTGGTGCCCCAGTGGCATGTGGAGGCATCGCGGCGCGAGGCGAGATAGAGGGCAAGCGCGGCAAGGCGCTCGTCCTTTGGATCAACGTCGAGCCGCGCCAGCATGGCGAACGCGGCGTCCTTTACGGAAGCCGGCTCGCCGATCAGGGATTCAACGAGCGTCTTCGCGCGCGGCACATCGCCCCCTCGCGCGAAGGCGCGTGCGAGGCGCGCGCGGGAGAGCGCCGAAAGCGAGGCGCGCCGGTCGAACCAGTGCAGCATTCGGTCGCGGTCCGCCTGGCCTGCGAGCGCCAGCGTGTGGCATGCGTAAACGCTCACAGTCTCGTTCGTGGACATCGCCCAGCCGCGCAGGAAATTGCGCACTCGGCCAAGCGGCCCCTTCGGCACGTCGAAGCCGCTCGCCGAGGCCTCGACGAGGAAATGCGCCGCCCAGAGCGACACTTCGCGGTTCCACGGCGGCGTGTCGCAGTCGGGCCACATCACGAAGTCGTTCGCGCGCACCATGTCGCAAACGCGCCGGATCCCCTCCGCCACGAAGCTCTTGGCGTCCTCCGCCGCCGACGTCTCGGCGACAGGCAGCGTGTTGAGAAGCCCTCCCGCCGAGACGAGCGGAAAGACGCGCGACACGGTCTGCTCCAGACATCCGTACGGATACCCCATGAGATACTCAAGCGCCGACGCGAGCTCCGCCACTGGGCTGCCGGAGGCAATGAACGTGCGCTGCGCGCATTCGGGCAGCGCCGCGGCCGTGTTCGGGAAAACGCGTCTTTCCCCCGCTTTGAGAGCGACGGTCGCGGCGGTCTTCACCCACGGGGCTGCCGGACGCACCGGCAGAAGAATCTCGTTCTTGTGCTTCTCTCCTAGTCCTTCGGCCACAAACACAATCGTGCCCTGGCCTGGCGTGGATCCCGCCCGCACCGCGAACGCGAGCGTCTCGCTCGCTCCGTCCTCAAGAACCACCTTCCCGTGCACTGGCGCGGCAAGTCCCACTGCGCCTCCCGCCATAAGGTCGTATGCCACCTCGCCCTTCGCGCCGCTGCGGTTGGAGAGCGTCATCGTGGCGAGGAACTCGTCGTCAGGCGCCGCGAAACGCGGAGCGTCCGGCTGCATCACGAGATTCGGCGTGACCTTGGCCTGCACCGACGAGGCGCCGGTGGCGCGGGCGTTGTACGCAACGGCCGTCACGCGCACCTCGCCCACGAACTCGGGCAGATCGAAAGGCACGGTGGCGCGGCCATCCTTGAGCGGCACGTCGAGCTTCCACATGCTGAGCGGCTTGTAGCGACGCGAGGGAACGGGACTCACGCGGCGGAAGAGATCGCCGTCAGCGCCGCCGCCAGTCTTCGCACCTGCGCGTTTAAGGCCATCGCCGAGTATCGGGAGAATGCGGTTGTAGACGTCGTAGAGCGAGTCCTCGCCGCTGCGCGGCTCTCCGAACCATCCTGCTGGGTCGGGCGTCTTCTGGTCGGTGAGCAGGTTGATGCCTTCGTCGACTACGGTGACGACGGCGCGCTCGCCGGTCGCCGCCGGGCCGGCGGCCTCCACATCCACGGTCACGTGCGAGCCGCCCGTCGGCGCGCATTCGACATTGGCCTTCACATGCACGTCGATGGAGCTGTCGGGCGTGGCGCACTTGATCGCAATGCGGCCAAGCGCGCGGTTGGCCACCTGCCGCTGGCCCGGCTTCACCGCCTGAACCACGCTCAGCGCCACGTCCACGCCAGGCGCCCACGCGGCCTCCACGCTCTCCAGCTCTATCTCGCATGTGACGTTGGTGAGCGAGAGAACCTGCGAATACACAGTCTTGTCGCGCATCACCGTGAGCAATGCCGAACCGGCGAAAGGCGCCTTCACGGTGATCCTCGCACGCTCCCCGGGATGATAGACGGCCTTGTCCGCCTTGAGCGAGACGCGCGAAGGATTCTCGAGCGGCGCACGCACGGCGGCGTCGCCCTCGCCGCCCGCCCAGTAGGATGCGGAGAACGTCACATCCGTTCCCTGCTCGCGCAGAGTCACGGCGTAGTCGCCGCAGGACGGCGCCGGCAACTCGAGCATGCCCAGGCCGGACTGCGCCACCATCACCTCAACCTCGTCGCCAAGCGGGATGCGCACCTTGTCAGACCGCCATTCCCATGAATCCCCGCTCCTCTTAAGGCCATACACCGTCTCCACGCGCTCGAAGCGCGCCGTCAGACGGCGTTCGCCGCGGCACGGCGAACCATCTGGATTGACCACCACCACCCGGCACTTGCGCTTCTCCGGCCCAGCCTTCAGCGCGTTCGGCAGCGCCACTCCTATGTAGCGCGCATACGCATGAACGAGCGTGGAGGCGCGCGCCGAGGCGGGCCTCCCGCCGCTCTCGAACACGCTGCCCTGCACCGTCATCTTCACGGCGGCGCGCGGACGCATCTTCTTCGGAAACTCAGCCGAGAACATCGTCTTCCCCTCGGCGTCGAGCCTCGTGTTGTCGAGCGTCTTGAAGTTCGGCGCAAGGCGCCTAGTCTCGTCGCCGAAGCGGAACGCCTCCCACCCGCGCGGCGCGAACGGCGCGTCCTCGAACATCACAGCCCCCTCTGCGGGCAGGCCCTTCGCGGGGCCACCGAAGAGATGCTCCGCGGCCACCGTGAACATCAGGTTGGTTCCGGCCTGCGTTCCCTCGGCCGGCGGAGTCACCTTCACGCGTATCTGCGGCGGCACGAACTCCTCCACCTTGATCCGCTCCGATCCAAGCAGCGTACCTTCGTCGCCAGGCGTGTACACGTCGATTGTCCACCATCCGCTCGGCTGGTCCTGCGCCACCGAAAAGTCGCTTCGCGCCACAACGCCCATCGCGTCGCTCACCTGCGTGCGCTTGATCGTCACCTCGCCTTCGGGGTTCAGAAGGCGTATTTCAACGGGGAATGGACGCGGCGCGTTGCCCTTCCCGTCGCGCAGGATCGCGTGCACGAGAATCGGCTCGCCGTGGCGGTATATGCCGCGGTCGGTCCACACATACGCCTCGCTTCCCTTCTCCGGCACAAAGCTGCGGACGAATCCGGTGTCAGGCTCCTCCACGCTTCCGCGCAACGCCAGGAATGCAGCGTCTGTCTCGTCGATCTTCGACACGACCACCGCAAACGGATCCTTCCCCTTCGGAAGCTCGCACATGCACCAACCGTCTGCATCGGTTAGACCTTCGGCCTGTGCGATTCCGTTAGAACCATACACCACCGCGCGCAGCCCCTCGATCGGACGCCCGCTTGAAAGCGACGTCGCCCACACGCTTATTCCGCCAGTCGACTGGCGTACGGAAAGGCCGATGTCCGTCACGCACACGAGCCTCCACGAGCGCGGGCCCTCGCCTTCGTCGGTCTTCGCGCCGGCCTTCTTCGCGCACACGCTCCCAAGGTACACTCCGTTCTCGGCCTTGCCGTCGCCATCCCTCACGGGAAGCTCGGTAACCACCTCCTCGTTCAGCACAGTCTTCACGCGCACAGGCTTCTTCACGGGGTCGCCGGCAAGCTCTGCGGCGTCGCTGGAATCTCCGCCGCCGCCGTAGAAGCTGTCGTAGCACGACGCCTCGCGCGCCATCAGCTGAACGATGTTCTTCAGCGGCACGGGACGCGTCTCGCACAGGAGGTTCGTCACGTTCATCGTCTTGACGGCGATCGCTCGACCGCCGATGGCGGGGAGATATCGCCCTTCGGCGGCGAACGAGATCTTCCTCGGCC
>CAMIVJ010000193.1 GCA_946401765.1 uncultured bacterium
ATGCCGGCCGCCGTGTACGGCGGCGCTGAATAGACCGTGGTGGTCTTGGTGACCGTCCATCCGTCCGCCTCGTTCGCGCGGGCGGCCGCAGCCTCGACCACGCGTCCCTCGGTGGGCCGACGCATCGACCTCGATATGCCGCTGCCAGCACCTCCGGGCTTGTACGCCCACGACGACGCCTCCGCCGACAGCGGCCCGGCCGTGAACTCGAGCACGTCGTAGTCCAGAGCGGAGTACCGTCCGCCGGAGTATTGCGCGGCGTACACGGCGCTCCATCTGTGCGTGACCGTGTTGTCCGAGCAGAGGCCGTCGGCGAGGCGTTCCGCGAGGTCTCGCGTGAGGCCCCTGTACACCGTGCGCAGCGTCGTGATCGTCTGGGCAAGCGCATGGCCGTGGGCGTCGTATATCCTGAGCGAGGCGACGTCCCGCGAGACCTCCACCTCGTCGTTCCAGCACGTCGCCAGCGTCTCGGCGATCTGCTCGGCAGTCAGGTCGAACTCGTCGGACCCCGGGGCGGGATCCGCAATCTCACTGGCCCATCTGGTCCGGACGTCGTCGTAGCTTATCCACGCCATCCTACTCGCCTCCCTCCTGGAACGCGGCCTCGATGACCTCCAGCGCGTCGGCTGCCCGGCGCGCGTCGGCCGCCGTCTCGACCGCCGCCCGTGCGGCGGCGTCCTCCTCGCGGCGGGCTAGGGCCACGCGCTTGACGGCCTCCTGGTCCAGCGACAGGTTCTTCGCGCTCTCCCAGTCGGGCCGCTGCCGCTTCAGCCGGTCGAAGTCCTTTTTGTACTGCTCCCGCGCCGCCGCGTCCGCCTTCTCCTCCTGGAGCTGCGCGGCGAGCGAGTCCCTGTCGCGGTACCATCCCCACGCGCGGTCGACCGCCTGGCGGGCGGCGGCGAGACGCCGCTGGGCGGCAGCCTCGGCCTCTGTCGCCTCGCGCAGGTCGCGCATCCTGGTGTCCTTGACCTCCTTCTGCGCGGTGAGCTGCGCCTCCTTCACCTCCTCGGCTGCGGCGACAGCTGCTTTCCTGACCTCATCGATCTCCATCTTCTCGGCCTCGTCGGCCTCCGCCCATGTCTCGTTCAGCTCGGTCTGCATCTCGGCGGCGTCGGAGTACTGCGCGGCCTCCTCGTCCACGTCTAGCAGCCCGCGTCTGTGCTCGGCCTCCGACAGCCTGCGCTCGAGCTCCCGCTGCCGCTTCACGGCGTCGTGGAGCGCCGCCGTCGCCGATTCGCGCGCCGAGCCCCATTCCCGCGCGCGGGACAGCTCCTCTTCCGCCGCGTCCGTCCCGATCCACCACGTCCTCCATCCTGTCTGCCGCCTGTACAGGCTCTGCTCGTTTCTGCCCGCCGCCCTCGCCTGGCGCCTGTACTCGCGCTGGTCGTCCTTGGCGTTCTGCACTTCCTCCTTGAGACGGGCAATCTCGCCGTCCAGCGCCTCGCGCTCGGCAGAGCGCCGGGCCGCCGACACCTCGCGGCCGTTGTGCGCGTCGGCCGAGCGGTACCGTCCCTCTATCGCCGCGCGCTCCTCGTCGGTCTTCGCGAGCGCGAGCTCCTGCGCCTTCGCGTACTCGTTCTGGGCCTTCGCCAGCTTCTGCATGGCGTCGAGCTCGCCGTTCAGGGCGGCGGTGAGCGCCTCGGCGTTCTTCCTCGCCTCGTCTATGCCCCGCGCCATCATGGCGGAGAAGTCCTTGGCGGACTCCAGCGACGCCTTGGCGTTGTCCAGCTTGAGCTGTTCCGCCTGGCGCGACGCCTCTCGGAACCAGTCCACGAGCTCCGACACGGCCTTGGCGACGGCCATGACCAGCGCGGCGTATAGGCTGAACTGCATCATGGACATGTGGACGCCCTTGAGCCGCGAGACGAGGCCGAGCATCTGCCCGCCGAGCGCCTGCACGTTGCCCGTGAGCGCGGCGGTTATCGCCGTCATCGGCGAGAAGCCCGCCTTGAACTCGTCCGCCGCGCTCCCGGCGCTCTTCGCGGCGGCCTTCGCGCCCTCCTCCACCGTGGCCTTTGCGGAGTCTACTCCGGGCCTCGTGGCGTCCTTCGCGGTGATCTCGTACTCGACGCCCTGCTTCAGGTCAGCCATTGCCCGCACCTCCTTCGGAGGCACCCGGGCCTCCCCGCTGCCCCATGACCCGCTTCTCGATGGCGGCGCTAGCGGCGCGGAGCGCGCACATCGCGTCGTCCAGCTCGTCTGCCATGTGCCCGGCTCGGCCTCCGGCGTAGGCACGGGCGAACTCGTGGAGGTCGTTGTACGCGAGTATGGCGTAGGCGCCGGAGCGCTTCCACATCCACTCCGAGGCGGATATCCCCGTCTGCGACTCGAGGCGCGCGCAGAGCGCGGCCCAGTCCGCGGCGGAGGCCGAATCGCCTGCGCGGCTCGGGCGGACGTCCGCCCGGACGCCGAGTATCACGTCCACCGCCCGGTTGACCTCCTCCGGCGTCGCGTGGATCGTGCGCATCGTGGCGCGGACGGCCCGCATGATCTTCCTCTCGGTGTCCAGCCCGGCGAACGCCTCCGGCTCCCTCGAATGCACGAGCGCGTATATCATCGCGAGCCGGTAGCGCGGCGACGTGCCCCCGCCAAGCATCTCCGTCACCTCGTCGAGCCATACGCTCGCGCCGATCGTCAGCTTCCAGAACCAGACGCCCTCGCAGACGCGCACCGGGAACCCCGCCGCGTCCGCGTTCACCTCGCGGAACGGGTCGGCGCACCGGCGGGCCGCCGCGGCGAGGCCGTACAGCTCGTCGGACGTGACGTCCGCGAGTTCCACGCCCTGCCTGCGCAGCTGCTGGAGCGCCTTCGCGAAGTGCATCTGGCCGGTGATCTTCATCAGGTCCCGCTTGCGTTGGCGTTGGCTGCGGCGATGTCCGCATCGTTGGAGCTGGCTGCGGCGATGTCCGCATCGTTGGAGATGTGGTGGATGAGGTTGAGGGACGTCGTGGTTGCGGCCGTGTTCGACGGCGTGGTCGTCTTCTGGTCGTTCGTCCAGCCCGCGGCGATCGCGTAGTCTTCGGCCGTCGCGCTGCCGGTGAACTCCACGCTCAGCGTCTCCACGCCGTCGCGGTTCTCGCCCGCGAGCTGGGTGCCGTCGCGCGCGGGCTCGTCGATGTGGTTCACCTGGAGCGTGTAGGTGGCGGAGCGGAAGTCCACCGTGGCGCCGCTGGCGAGCGCGACCGCGCCGAGGTCGGCCGGGACGCCGAACGCGACAGCGTCGATCGCCACCGTGGCCGTGTAGGTGCGGCACGAGCCCTCCTCGTGCGGGTTGCCGTCGTCGTGCATGTGCGCGTTGACGGTCATCTTTGGCTTTATCTGGTCGCGTCCCCACTGGATCTGGATGGAGTCGATGTGCCATCCCGCCGCGACGGTGCCGCCCTTGGGAATGGAGATCGTGCCCGTGTCGAGGTTGCTGACGAACGTCCACGACCAGGAGGTTCGCTTGCCGTGCGTGGCGTGCCGCAGCTCGTCGCCGTGTTGTCCGAGCTCGTTCACGTAGTTCGAGGAGGTCTGCTTCGGCCCGCTCGTCTGGAAGTCCCAGTCCGCGCCGACTGTGATCGGGCACGTTGGGTTGAAGAACTCTACTGTTCCGTGTGCCATTTCGTTTTTCCTTTCATTTTGCCTTCATCGTGCGGCCGGTGAGGCGTACGGTCGCCGTGTCCTCGGCGTCGCACGACATCTCGGCCGTGTTCACGTAGTAGGTGCGCCCGCCGAACGCGAACGGCGCACCGATCTCCGGCAGGTCGTCCTCGCTCTGCGTGGTGACGGTGCATTCGAGGCTGACCGTCCAGTGCCTGTCGCGCGTGCCGAGGTAGCGGGCGTTGCCGTCGCGCCCCGGCTCGTACGAACTCACGCCGCCTCGCGCGACGGTCTTCTTCGTGACTTCGCCGAGGATCGTGGCGTCGCCGATGCCCCACGAGACCGCGTTCGCCGGGTCGAGCGCGACCGGCGCGACGAGGCTCACCGTCATCCGGTAGTCTCCGTCGTCCGCGTCGGACCGCTGCATGTCAACGTACACGAGACGCCGCCCGCAAACCTCGCGCCAGTGCAGCGCGTCCATCGCGGCCTCGGCCACCGACGAGACTGTCGGGCCGTCCTTCCCCGGCTTGCGGTTCAGCTTCGGGTTCTCGAACACGCTGATCTCGATCGACAGGTCCCCAGCGGTGGACGCCCCCGTGCCGGGTTTCCGCCGGTGTCCGCTCGCCGCCACCAGCACCAGCACGCCCAGCCGCCCAAGGGCCTTGGCGACCTCCGCCGACGGGTTGCAACGGTCCTCGGCGACGACGCGGACGCCGGAAGACGCGCTGAAGACCTCCTGCAGGGCCTTTACAATCGCGTTGCAGATGTCGAGCTGGCGGCTCATGCTGTCCTCCGCGAGAGTTCGTATTTGACGTAGGCGGCGCACGCCTTGTTGATGGCGGCCGAGACGGCCTCGTCGCTCGGGAGCAGCGTGCGGTCCTGGCGCACCACCACGCGCTTCTTGAGCGCGTAGAGCGGTTCGGCCTCGCTGCCGTTCCGCCTGCCCATCAGGACGTCGTGCCCCTTCGGGCGGAAGATCGACCAGCCCATGCGCGCGAGCTCGCGCACCCGGTGCCCGTAGGCGGCCGCCGAGACGGGGATCGTGAGCTCCTTTGCGTTGACCGGCTTGATCTCGAGGTCTCGGAACGCGCGCGCGATGCCGGCGATCGGCACGCGCACGGTCGCGCGGTCCGCCGTGGCGTGGCTCGTCACGCGCGCCGCGCCCTTTTCGAGGTGGCCGGTGGGGCGGGCGTCCAGGCGCGACGCCCAGCGGTGGCGCACGGACGACTCACTGCGGATGTGCCGGGCGACTTCGATCTGGAGCGCCGTCGCGCCCACGCCGAGGATGGCGCGGCGCCAGACGGGCCCGAGGTCGGAGAGCATGCCAAGCAGCTTCGGATGCATGCGCGCGGTGACGTCGAGCGTGACCATCAGGCGACTCCTTTCGCGATCTCGTCGTAGTCAAATCCCCACTTCTCGGCCGCGCGCGCCAGTTCCTCGCGGTCGGGCGCGAGCGACTGCGCGGCGGGCGCGGGCGCGCCGGCGGGATCAAGCCCCAGCGACTCGCACTCCTCGCGCGAAACGTCCGCCCAGCCCATCCCGCTGTTGTATGCGAACGGGGGGTAGGGATTGAGGAGCGTGTCGCGGAACCCGCCGGCGCCCTCGCCTAGCGCCTGCCACACGGGCGAGCCCTTCAGGGCGACCATGCGCCCGTAGTCGCGGCTGACGCCCTCGAAGCCGACGGCGCGCGCGGCGGCGTCCCACCGCTGCGGCCAGTCGCCGCGCTTCATGTCGCGGTCCTCGAGCCGCACGAGCTCCCACGCCGGCCACATCTCCAGCACGGCAGGCGTCTGCTCGGAGAGGCGGGCGACGCTCGCGGCCATCTGCGTCTGCGTGTCGATGACGAGGTTGAGGCGAGCGAGGCTCGCGTGGTTGGCGATGCCGCCGCCGTCCTGGGGCGAGAGGCCCATGCGCTCGAGGATGCCGCCGAGGATGTCCCGGGCCGTCGCCTGGGAGATGCGCCCGTCGAGCATCTGCGCGCAGACGTCGCGGATTCGCGCCAGGTAGCGCGCCGACTCCATCCGCGCGGAGACAATGCTGCGCCTGAGGATGTCGCGGGCGAACTGCTCGCGCAGCTCGTCGCTCCCCATGTCGGTGGGCAGCAGTTCCTTTATGCGGATGATGTCGGCGGCGTTCATTACCAAAGGCCTCCTCCGAGCGTGCGGGGCGGGCCGTCGTCGGCGTCCGGGCCCGCTCCCTTGGCCTCCTCGGCGTCGTCCGCCGCGTAGCTTTCGGGCACGATCTTGCCGGACGCGATCTCGGCCAGGTAC
>CAMIVJ010000194.1 GCA_946401765.1 uncultured bacterium
GCCCGTCTGCGCGATGGAGACGCTGCCCACCGTGCCGAGGCGGCATTCGGGGAAGCGCGAAAGGTCAACGTTGCATGCCTCGCCGCCTGCGCTGATGAAGACGAACGCGGGGTTCGAATCTGCCGTGACGCGCGTCTGGAAAAAGTTGGCGCCAACTGCAGCGGCGAACTCTATCGAAGAGCCTTCGCAGAGCGTCACGTTGCCTGTGCCGGCAGACTGCGGATGGGCGAGGCGCAGGCGCGCGTCTCCAGATACAACGATAGGACCGGACATTCCGGAGTTGTCGGCAGCGAGGCTGAACGAACCGCCGCCCACGGAATCCGTGATGGTGATGCGCGCGGGCGCACCGCTCTTGTCCGACACTGGCGTGTTGAGTCCGCCGGCCTTCCCGAACAAGTCGAATACATAGTGGTTGCCATAGGGGATGAGCGTGCCGTTGAATCCGTTGCCGTTCCACACGCACACCTTGAGATTCGGGTATTCGCTCAGGTCGATCGTCTCGTTCGTGTTGTTGCCGTGGAGGATGAGCGTGCCGGCGGAGTCCTTCGGGATGAACTTGAGGATGCTGGCCGCACCGCCCGCCACGTCGCAGCCCAGCATCGCGCCCTCGGCGATGTTGATCGTCACGTCGGCGTCGTCGGCGAACATCTTGTTGAAGGTGAGGCGTCCGGCAAGAACGTCGATCACGCCGGTGATTCCGCCCACGTCGCCCGTCACGATGAGGTCGCCGCCGCCCGTCTTCACGAAGTGCGCCGTGGCGTCTTCCGTCACGTTTGTGGGAGAAGCCGCCAGATACGAAACGCCGCCCGTGGGGATGTCGAAGGTGATGGCGTTCTCGTAGGTGACGAGAAGGGACGTGTTGATGATCGGCGTGCCGGTGCCGTACGATGCAACGGGATAGAGCTCGAAGATGCCGTCGTCGACGTGCACTGTGGCCTGGCCGGTGTGCCCGCTCCAGGTGGGGTTGTTGTTCCACATCTGCACGGCGCGCGCCCTGATGCGTCCGCCGGGCTGTAGCGTGAGAGAGGTGTTGCTGCCTTCGCCCACGCCCAGCGGGTTGTCGCGCACGGTGACGGTGCCCGCCACGGTGGCGTTGCACGTTGAGCCCATCGACCCGAACATGAGATAGCCGCTCTCGATATAGCCGCCGCTCTCAATGACGACTTCGCAATGTCCGCCCACTTCCGCGCCGAGACGCAGCCAATTGCCGGCCACGTCGACGTTTATCGTGCCGTTAGTCTTGACGTGCACCAGGGCGGTGGCGCCGTTGCCGCGACCGAACGAGGTCTCCTTCTTTCCGATCAGGAACGCCTCGGCATCACCGCCGCCGACGGTGACCGTAGACGTTTCGGAGGAACTCGAGCTTCCGAGAATGATCGCCGCGTCGTACTGCATCGTTCCCTCGAGCACTTTGAAGTTCAGCGGCTCCGCGAACACGGTGCCTGGCTTCATCGTGCCAGTGCCCGTCTTTACCACTTCGCCTGCGAGGATTGAGCCGGCACCTGCAAACGTGTAGTCCTGTGCGCCGCCAACGGCCATGGACGGGGTCTGCACCGCATTCGGCACCGTTATCGTGGCGATGTAGTTCTGCTCTGCGCCGTCGAACGTCACCGGCCAGCTCTGCGCGAACGCCAACAGGGCGTCGCCCACCTGCCACGAGACGGTGGCCCATGTGTCTTCTGTCGTCTGCGGTCGCCATAGCGCGCCCGATCCGGCGGAGACGAATGTGGCAGCGGCCGTGGTCACGGGGGTGCCAATGTCCGGAGTGAGCACAAATGCAAAATGGTAGGTTGCGCCCGACGTCGTTGCAGGGAACGTCGCCTCAAGCGCGCCTGGGGCTGTGAATTCGCCCACTTCCACCGTTCCGCCTTCAAGGGCGTCCGTCACGCCCCACTTCAGCGTCACCGTCACGCTAGAGGCGTTGGAAGCGAGACGCGTGAGAGCGCCCTCCACCGTAACGCCGGCGGAAGTCTGGCGCGCGGACAATATGCCGCCCTCGCAGTTCCATGTGAGCGAGTTCTCCGTAGCCTCGCCCGCGGCCGCGAAGTCGACGTTCGCGATGGTGTCGTTCTCGGCTTTCATCCAGTCGGCGGAGGCGATGCCGTCGTAGAAGCGGATTTCGTCCATGTCGCCCGTGAAACTGTCTCCGGTCCCCGTCATCGCATACGATCCTACTGTCCAGAAATCTCTGTCTTCGTGATTAAGTGCGTGAGCAGATGCGTTGGAGTATATCAGTGTGCCGTTGAAGTACGTGTTCACGGCGCCGACCGCGTCATAGGAGAACGCCACATGCGCCCATTGTCCGCTCACGAGCGCGCCTTTGCCGCCTGTGCCCTGGTGTCCGCTTACGGCCACGGACATGTACGATCCTCCTTCGCAGAGGAGGAGAAAGCCTGTTCCGCCCCATGCGCTCTTGCTGGCCGCAAGAATCGCCGTTCCCGTGCTGGCGCTCTTGTACCATGCGGAGAAGGACAAGAGGGAATTGTCGGATAGCGTGTTGTTCTTGACGAGATTGGGAATGTTTACGCCGATTGAGTTCTTTGCGGACTTGTTGAAGCCGCCGCCTACGATGCCGCTTTCGGCAGTGGCGCTCACGCCGCCGCCGTTTACAACCGCAAGCGCCTTAGGAGACGAGTCGGCGATGCCGGATCCGCCGTGGATCACGATTACGTACTTCGTCCACACGTCGCTCGCAGTCACAGCGGGCAGAGTGGTTGCATCTTCCACGCCGTAGTACATACGCACCGTTGTGGCGCTGCCGGAGAGCAGCGGCACTTTCACCCACACCGCAGATTCGCCAGACGTGTTCCACGTCTCGATCTCGTGCGGAATCAAGTTGCCGTCGACGTCCGCGAAGCGCAGGTCGGCGCCGTCTGCCGCGCAGTCGGCGTACGAGAACCCCGATATCGCCTCGGATATGCGTATCAGCACCGGGAATCCCTCAAGCGTGCTCGCGCCCGTGTATCCCGAAAGCGTGAACGAACAGGTGCGCGCGAACGGCGCAACATCAAGGGCCGCGCCCCACGCGCAGACCACCGCAGCGAGCGCGGTGCAAAGAAATACCAGCTTTTTCATGCAGACCTCTCTTTGGCAAGATACACTCCCCCATGGAGTATGATATCATTATACCAAAAAAAGGCCGTCCCGTCTCGCGTGAATTCCCAAGTTTCGAGTTTCTGGTTTCTGGTTTCTAGTTTCTAGTTTCTGGTTTCGGGTTTCGAGTTTCTGAGGCAATTGCAAAAACCGGTAGGGACGCGCGTCCCGCGCGTCCGCGGTCACGCGGGACGCGTGACCCTACCAAATGCGCGGGAGGTTTTGCAATTACCTCAGTTTCTAAATTCTACTAAACCACTCCCCACGAACCACGAGCCACGAATCACGAGCCACGAACCAACTTTTTAAGCCACAGCGCCGCGGCGTCGCTCCAGTTGTCGCAGGGGGTGCCGAGACGGCGTAGTCCGAAACCGTGTCCGCCGAAGGGATACACGTGCAGCTCGCTTCTCACGTTGGCGGCGCGCAGGGCGAGGTAGTAGCCAACCGCAGTCTCGACCATGCAGAAGTCGTCCTGCGCCTGCATGATGAAAGCGGGGGGCGTCTCGCGGTCAACGGGATAGTCGGGCTTGAGCTGGTCCACGGGAAGGTGGTCCTTGCGCACGTTTCGGGGCAGAAGGTCCCAGGGGTATATCAGCATCTGGAAATCGGGGCGGCAGGGCTGGTCGTCGGCATCGTCCACGCGGTCATAGAAACGCTTGCGCCAGTTGGTGGCGGCGCGCACCGCGAGGTTGGCGCCAGCGGAGAAGCCGATCACGCCGATCTTACGCGGGTCGATGTTGTACTTTGCGGCGTCGCGGCGCAGAAGGCCGATAGTGCGCTGCGTATCGCAGAGCGCTGCGTCGCGCTGGCGAGGGGCGCGGTAGAGAAGCACTGCGGCGGAGACGCCGTTCTTGTTCAGCCATTCTGCTATCTCGGTGCCTTCCTTGTTCCAGCCAAGCTGGAAGTAGCCGCCGCCGGGAAGCACTACCACGACGGGCTTCGCTCCATCGCCGGAAGCGGGAAAGAACGTGAACTGCGGCACGTTGACGTCGGTCAGCACGACGTTGCTCTGGTTGAGCTCGTGCTCGAGGAACTTCATCGGCTTGTCGGAGACCTTGAGCGGTATCTTGCCTTCGGGCCAGATCTTGACGTCGCGCGACGCATCGTGGCGCCACAGCTTCTCGGTGAGGGCTGCGCGCTTCTCGGGCGTGGAGGCGTCGGCGCCCCACGGCGCGGGATATGGACGCTGGGCGTTGGCGGCAATGCACGCGGCGCATGCGCAGGCTAGGATTCTCGTTTTCATTGCATTTACCTTTCTTTAGTTGTCAGTTTAGAGTTCAGAGTTTAAAGTTCAGAGTTCAGAGTTCAAAGTTTAAAGTTTAAAGTTTAAAGACAAAAGACAAAGGACAAAGGACAAAGGATGGTGGCTGTTGAACGCAAAGCGCCTTCCAGCCCAGTCCTCTGTCTTTTGTCTTCTGTCCTCTGTCCTCGAAACTCCCACACCTTCAAACCTTCCAACTTTCAAACTCCGAAACCTCGAAACCTTCAAACATCCTACTTGGGCAGCATTTCAGGCTCGTTCTGCTGTTCGTCCTGCGGCTTGCTCGCCGCTTTCTTCGCTTCCTGCATTTTCTCTAGGATTGCGTAAACCGTCTTGCGCACGGCCTGCGACTTGGGCAGCGCGCGCGCGGCGAGCATTGCATTCGTCTCGGCCTCGGCGTACTTGCCCTGGCGCATGAGGGCGATTGCGAGGTTGTTCAGGGCGGCGGCCTCTTCGGGATTCTTCTCGAGGCTTCTCTTGAGATACTCCTCGGCCCGTGCGTACTGCTCTTCCACGAAATAGCCCATTCCGATGGCGTAGTTAGCAGCCGAATTCTGCGGGTCGCTCGCGAGCACCTGCTGCGCGTATGTGCGGGCTAGGCGGAAGTCGGCGCGGTCGAGGCCAATCTTCAAGCCTTCGCGAAGAGTGAGGCGCGCGCCGCGCTGCATTCCCACCCAGTCCATCTGTCGCCTGAGACGGTTGTAGGCCTCGTTGCGGTCGTCGAGGCTGTTGGCGAGAGTGGTCTCGGCCATCGCCTCGGCCTTGCGTCCCGCGACGTCAGCCGCATCGGCGCGCATTCTGCACATCCGCGCGAGGCGCCACTGCATGAAGAGAAAGCGCTGCTTGAGGCCGACGTCGTCGGTGGACATCGGCTCGCCATCGTCGTAGAGCGCCACTATCCGGTGGGCGAGGTTGGTTGCCGCGATCACGCCGCGCGCGACGACGTCCTTCGCGATGTCAGCGGACGGGAACGCCACGAAGCCGCCGCAGACGGGCATGGGCAGCTTGTCGTGGCGCCACAGCTCGAAGCCGAGCTGGATGGCGTAGTCCTTCGTCCGCCGCGGCTTGTGGCGCACCCACGTGCGCATGGCGTCGGCAGCGCCGCTCGCGAGGGCAAGGCCGTCCTCCTCGTCCATGGCGCCGCGCGTGCGCAGAAAGACGTCGCGCGGGGCGCTGCTGGACATCATCGAAAGCGTTCTGAGCGTGTGCCCCTGCATGAATGCCGCGAACTCCATTCCCGCATCGAGCGCGCCGTCAGTGAACAGCATCTTCACATTCGAGCACTCCTGCGCCGTGAGCTGCAGGTACTCGTCGAGCATCTCCTTCATCCTGTGCTCCGTGGGCTTCATGCGCATCGGCAGCACGAGCGCGAAGACGAGAATCGGCTCGCAGCGCACGAGCAGACGGCGCAGGCGGTTGACCTTCTGGAACGACTCCACCACCGGATCCGCCGCAGCGT
>CAMIVJ010000195.1 GCA_946401765.1 uncultured bacterium
CGCAGATTCCGCTGATCGCCCCGAACGTCATTCAGTCGATCGCGCACATGAAGCACGACATTCTGAAGGGCGGATACACCTCGCTCAACCTGGACGAGGCGCTCATCGGCCTCGCGATCTCCTGCACCACCAACCCGGCCGCGCAGATCGCCACCGAGAAGCTCAACGAGCTGAGCGGCTGCGAAGTGCACATGACGCACATCGTCACTCCTGGCGACGAGGCTGGCCTTCGCCGTCTCGGCTGCCGCTTCACGAGCGACCCGTACTTCGCCTCCAACGCGCTTTTCATGGCCGGCCAGTAGCGGAGAATGCAATGACGCTGCCGATGACATTCCTGGCCGCGGCGATCGCGGCGACTGCGCCGAACGGAGATGCCGCGTGCCGAGACGTGGTGCAGCCTGCCGCGCCGAAGTGCCGCTATGCGGGCGACGGATTGGCCGACGGGAGGCCAGCAGCGCGCTGGCGCGGCTTCAACCTCCTTGAGATGTTCCACATGGGCCGCGGGGCGAAGCCGGGCGAATTCCTAGAGAGCGACTTCAGGATGATGCACGAGTGGGGCTTCAACTTCGCGCGCCTTCCGATGGACTATCGGTTCTGGATTGTGGACGGCGACTGGAACAGGATAGACGAATCGGCAGTGGCGCACATCGACCGCGCAATCGCGCTCGGACGAAAATGGGGCGTGCACGTGCAGGTGTGCATGCACCGCTGCCCCGGCTACACGGTGGCGCGTCCGCACGAGAGCCGCGACCTCTTCACGGACCCAGAGGCGCAGCGCGTGTGCGCCATGCACTGGGCCTACTTCGCGAAGCGCTGGAAGGGCATTCCGAACGAGGCGCTAAGCTTCAACCTCTTCAACGAGCCGCCGAACGTCTCCGAGGAGAAGTATGCGCCGGTGGTCAGGCTGCTGGTGGACGCAATCCGCCGCGAGGATCCTAAGCGCGTCATAATGTTGGACGGCATTGCCTGGGGGCAGCGTCCGCTCAAGGCGGCGTACGGCCTTGCCGGTGTGGGACAGGCCACGCGCGGCTACGAGCCGTCGAGCGTGAGCCACTATCTGGCGCCGTGGGTGGGCACGCCATCGGCGAAGCCGGTGTGGCCGCTGCAGCTCGACGCACCGGCGGGCATACTCGCTGGCACGGGCAAGCGGGAGCTGCGCGCGCCGCTAGAGGTGCGCGACCTGCCGCCATGCCGCGTAGCGGTGCGCTGGGGACGCGTTTCGGGAGAGGTGAAGGTACGTTTCACGGCCGATGGGCGCACAGTGGCAGAGGCTGTGTTCGATCCAAAGTCGGGTGCGCCAGGATGGGAAGACGTAAAGTACTATCCTCAGTGGCGCATACATCAGGGCTCCTACACGCGCGCGACGGAGTTCGAGCTGCCCGCCGGCGCACGGTGTCTGGCCGCCGAGGTCGCGTCGGGCGACTGGATCGACTTGGCGTCGCTCACGTTCACTGCGCAGGATGGAAGAAAGGCCGAGCTGCATGTGAGCAGCAACTGGGCCAAGCCCCGCAACTTCAACCAGAGGTTCGCTGGATTCGACGCAAAGGAGAAGTTCGTGCCGGCGGACGCATCGCGTCCGCGCCGTTACGCCGATCCCGGGCGCGAATACCTCTACAGGAGGATGTTCGTGCAGTGGGACGAGGCGCTTGCAAACGGCACCTTCGTGATGGCCGGCGAGTTCGGCGTGTGGAAGATGACGCCGCACGACATTGCACTAGACGTCATTGAGGACTATCTTTCGCTCTGGAAGGAACGCAACATGGGCTGGGCGCTTTGGAACCTGCGTGGCGATTTCGGCATTCTCGACTCAGGGCGCGCCGATGTGAAATACGAGGACTACAAGGGCCACAAGCTCGACCGCAAGCTCCTTGAACTCCTGCAGCGCTACTGAAGCCGCAGCACGTCACGCGTCCACGTGCCACTACTTCTGCCATTGCGAGCGGTCGGCGGGAGCCTGGCGGCGGCCGAACAGCTTCGAGAGATATCCCGTGGCGTATATCCACGCGGTCATCTCGCATACGGGCACATGGTAGAGCCATGCGATTGACGGGCGGCGCGCCATGCCGATCAGCATCTGCACCACGAGCGGCAGCACGGTGGCGGCGGATAGGCAGAAGAGCGCGATCCCCGAACGGCGCTGGCTGTTCCATGGATAGGTGCGCTGCTTTTCCTGGGCGAAGAAGAGGAAGTCGCGTATGCGGCGGCGCTGCTTGCGGGCGAAGTCGCCAAGGCGCGCGCAGTAGAGATGCACGATGCCGGTCTTCACCTTCGCCACGCACACTGAGCCGTCGCGGCGGATGCGGTCGTAGAGGATGTCGATGTCGAAGAGATATGGATCCCAGCCTGAGCCTTCAAGCAGAGAACGGCGGAAAACGAAGCCGTTTGCGCCGATGGTGGGAATCGATGTGCCGGAGAGGCGCAGCTTGAGCCAGTCGCCGCGGTCTT
This sequence comes from uncultured bacterium, assembly GCA_946401765.1. Classification (GTDB taxonomy): domain Bacteria; phylum Verrucomicrobiota; class Kiritimatiellia; order RFP12; family UBA1067; genus RUG572. The sequence continues at coordinate 2,446 of CAMIVJ010000195.1, forward strand.
CGGTGGGAATGTCGAGGCCTGTCCATCTGCCTGTGATGCCGCAAGTGCGGTCGTAGTTGCGCGTGAAGAGGCAGAGAGGGTCATTCATGCCGAGGAGGGCGAAGTAGCGCGTGAGTGATGGATCCTGCGCGCGTACCGTGTATGAGATTGGCTCCGATGCGACCACATCGGGATCGGAGAAAGGGGCGAGGAGGCGCGAGATCCAGGAGGGGTCGGGTAGGATGTTGTCTGAATCGACGAGGGCGATCACGTCGCCCGATGCGGCCTTTATGCCGGCGGTCTTGCCGGCCTCGCCGGTCTTGAGGGAATTGGGCACGACGATGTCCACACCGGCGGCGCGGGCGATTTCAAGCGTGCTGTCGCTGGAACCAGCGTCGGCGATCACGATTTCGTACGAGCTGCGCGGCACGTCCTGGGCGCGGATGGCGTCCAGGCATTCTCCGAGCGTACGTGCGGAATTCAGGGTGGGTATGACTATCGAGAGTTTCACGTGCGAAAGATTATAGCAAAAAAGTCTGAAAGTTTGAAGGTTTGAAAGTTTGAAGGTTTTTCGGATGCGCGCGTGGTCTTCCAAAATGGCGGGGGCTTTGGTATAATACCTCCCCTAGGCAAAAGGAGTTGCGGATACGGTGAAATCGAAGAATCTTAATGTAGGAACGCTTGCCTTGGTGGTGGCGTTCTGCTTGTGCGCTGCGGTGTATGCCGGGGCGAAAGAGGCGTTGGCTGGCGAACGTTCTCCGTTCGTCCGTTCGCTCGTCTCGCGGATGCTTGACGCCCGCGACGGGGCGGTGGCGCCGAAGAAAGGCATGTGGTATGTCAAGGCAAAGCCGCTGGATGCGGCGGAATGGCCGTTCGATCTGACGCGCGTGGAGGTGCTGCTTGAGAAGGCCATGGTCAGGACGCCGGGCAGACCTTATCGCCTGCGCCGTCAGACGGACGATGCCGATCAGCGCAAGGCGGGCGCTGACGCGCTTGCATACGTGAACAAGATCATCTGCGAGTGGGCGGTGATGTCCCTCGATTCGAAATTTCAGCGCTGCGATGCCGACACCATCAAGACGCTAGGTGCGTATCGTGTGGACCTCGACAAGGACTTCTGGTCCAACTACGCCATCCTCACGAAGTCCGGCGCAGTGGGTGGTGGCTCGTCCAAGGTCGGCGGCTGGATAACGGCATGGAAAGTCGCGAAAGACCTCTATCTCGTGATCACCTCGGAACTTGCTAAGGAATGCAATCCACGCGACTATCAGTTCGTTATGTGGGACGGCGAGAAGGACTGGCCGATCGTGGGCTTCGACAGCTTCCCCGACGCCGCGCGCTTCGCCCTGGTCAAGTCCCTGCTCGACGATCCAGGCTCGGCAAACAACCTCGCCGCTCTCGTCCACTCCCGCGACGCCAACCGCTCTACTTACATGCGCGAGTACGTGGAATCGCTTCTGCGTCGTTCGGCGGCGGGCGGGTGCGACGCCGCGTTCCACAATCTGGGCGTTCTGATGGAGGAAAGGGGACTCGCGGAAGAGGCAGAGGCGTTCTACAGCCGCGAGCGCGCCAAGGCCTCCGAAAGGCGGGGCGACTAGCAATGTTCGCGGCGCGCGCCTACATGCTGGACATCAGCCGCGACAAGGTGCCCACAATGGGCACTCTGCGGCTTCTTGTGGACCTCCTCGCCAAATTCGACTACAACCAGCTTCAGCTCTACACCGAACACACCTTCGCCTATTCGCATCACCGCGCCGTGTGGGAGCGCGCCTCTCCGCTCACCGCCGAGGAGGTGCGTGCGCTCGACGCGTACTGCGCCATGCACGGTATCGAGCTCGTGCCAAACCAGAACTCGTTTGGCCACCTTGAGCGCTGGCTCGTGAATCCGGAGTACAATCACCTTGCAGAGCTCCCTAATGGTGGCGCGCCTCTCCCCTGGGGCGGCTTCAAGAAGCATCCCACCACTCTCTGCCCAACGAACCCCGAGTCGCTCAGGTTCCTTGAGGGGCTTTTCGACGAGCTGCTGCCGAACTTCGAGTCGCGTCTCTTCAACATTGGATGCGACGAGACGTTCGACCTCCTAGGGAATGGGCGCAGCGCCGAGGCGGTGAAGAGCGAAGGCGAAGGGCGCGTGTATCTGGAGTTCCTGCGCAAGGTCGCGGCACTCGCCCGCGCGCGCGGCAGGCGGCCGATGTTCTGGGGCGACGTGATACTGCGCCACCCCGAGCTCGTGCCTGAGCTGCCGAAGGACCTCATCGCGCTCGACTGGGGATACGAGGGAAACCATCCGTTTATGTCCGAGGCCGAGCAGTTCAGCCGCGCGGGGCTTGATTTCTACGTGTGCCCAGGCACCAGCTCGTGGAACTCGCTCGCCGGGCGTGTCGAGAACATGCGCGAGAACATGCAGGTCGCCGAGGCCGCTGGGCGCAGGTTCGGCGCGAAGGGGTTCATGGTCACGGACTGGGGGGACGGCGGGCACTGGCAGCCTCTTGTGGTCTCGCTTCCAGGCCTGATACTCGGCGGCAACCTCGCATTCACTGGTCCCTCCGCAAACAAGATGAACCTCGAGGAGGCGCTGAACGGCGTGATGGGCGTGCCGCTCGGCGGCACGCTGCTGCGGCTCGGCACGCTCTACCTGCGAGGCGGGGCGCTGCGCGCGAACGCGAGCGAGCTTTTCCGCATTCTCGCGAACGACCACGGATATTCGCGCCATCCGGGGTTGACGGACTCTGTGCTGGCCGAGGTGTCGTCAGTCGCGGAAGGCTGCCGTCACGCGGCGGCGGCGTATGCTGGCGGCGCATATCCGAATGCGTGGGCGCAGGAGATCGTGCACGTGGCGAATCTAGTGGACGCCGCGTGCAATAGGCGCGACGCCGGGAGACTGCGCTTCCTGCGCGAGGAGCACGACCAGGTGTGGAAGCTCCGCAACCGCCCCGGCGGCATGGAAGATTCACGCTCAAAGCTTCCGAGGTTCTAGCGTTTCGCAATGCATGAGCGCGAATTTGCAAGGGACAAAACGCCGCAGAAATGATAGAATATGTCCATGCGATTGGAGAGTCTCTAAAAAATGACAAAACGAAAGAACAACATCGTGCGCGGCGCCATGCCGCGGGAGGTGTCGCCGTGGATCTGATGCAGCTCGCAAACAAGTTCAACGTCAAGGGCCGTCTCGTTACGCTCGTTCCGTTCGGGAACGGCAACATCAACGACACGTTTCTCGCCGTCTTCCGCAACACCTTCACCGAGACGCAGGCCGTGCTGCAGCGCATCAACGGCGCGGTGTTCACAAACCCCGGCGCGGTGATGCGCAACATGCACAACATCACGCTTCACTGCCACGAGAAGCTCGAGGCGGACGCCGCGGCGGCGCGCGACGACCGCGTGTGG
>CAMIVJ010000196.1 GCA_946401765.1 uncultured bacterium
TACGAAGCCGGTCTCATCACATACATGCGAACGGACAGCGTGAACGTGGCGAAGGTGGCGCTGGAAGCGGTCAGGGCGCAGATCGGGAATGAGTTCGGCGCTGGCTACCTGCCCGACAGGCCGAATTTCTACAAGTCGAAGGCCGGCGCCCAGGAGGCGCACGAGGCCATACGCCCCACGGACGTCTCGAAGAAGCCTGGCACCCTCGAGCTCGACGCCTCCGCAAACAAGCTCTACGACCTCATCTGGCGCAGGTTCGTTGCCTCGCAGATGGCGGATGCGCGCCTTGCCCAGCGCACCGTGGGCCTTGAGGCCGACAAGGACGGCCTTCGCCACTCGTATCTCTTCACGGCCTCGACGACGGCGGTGGAATTCGACGGCTTCCTCGCCGTCATGAAGGCCCCAGCCACCAGGAAGGCCAAGGACGACGCCGACGACGAGAGCGACGAGGTGAAGTCGCTTCCTCCGCTCGCCGAGGGCGAGAAGCTCGTCGCGGCCCGCTGGCTCTCGGACCGCAAGGAGACGAAGCCGCCGCCGCGCTACTCCGAGGCCGCTCTCGTGAAGGCGCTGGAGGAGAACGGCGTGGGCCGGCCCTCCACGTACGCCCAGACGATCGAGGTGCTTGTGGACAGGCAGTACGCCACGCGCGAGGAGCGCCAGCTCGTGCCCACGCAGCGCGGCATGGACGTCAACGACTGGCTGGTGAAGAAGCTCGAGCCGCTCTTCAACGTGGGCTACACCGCCGAGATGGAGGCCGACCTCGACAAGGTGGAGGAGGGAGAGGTGAAGGGCAACGGAATGCTCTCCGACTTCTACCGCAAATTCTCCACGTGGATGGAGGCCGCGAAGGAGCCACCGCCGCCAACCGACAAGTTCGACCAGCTCTTCGCGCTTCTAGACGAGGTTAAGAACTGGCGCGAGCCGGTTAAGAACGGGGCGCGTGTCTATGACGACCACGGCTTCGTCACGTCGCTGCGCAAGCAGCTGGCGGAGAACAAGGTGGCTGCGTCCGAACGGCAGCTCATGGCTCTTGTGAAGCTGGCGGTTGCGTACCGCGACCAGATCCGCGACGGCGAGATACGCATCATCGACCTAGGATACGGTCCTGAGCTGGACCGTGTGAAGAACGCTCCTTCCGAAGACCTCGTGAAGTGGTGCTTCCAGACGATCGACAGAATCGGCGGGCTCTCCAAGAACCCGTTCCTCAACTCCCTGCGCGAGCAGGTGGACCGCGGCAGGCTGCTCTCGCCCAAGCAGTTCCAGATACTCGCCCGCAGCGTGGGCGAGAACGCCGGAGCGCTCGACGACGCCGACCAGGTGCGCGCCCGCCTCGCGCCGTACGTGCCGGGCGGCTTCGAAGTGGCCGACACCGACCCCGCAGTGCCCGGCATACTGAAGCTGCTCGAGAGCGTGACGGAGTGGAAGGAGCCCGTCCGCCGCGGCCGCCGCACGTACAACGACGCCGAGTTCGTGGCGTCGCTTCGCGACCAGTATGCGCGCCGCAGCTCGCTCTCGCCGCGCCAGGTGCTCGCTCTCAGGCGCGTGTGCGTCAACTACCGCAGCCAGATCCCCGACTTCGAGCAGATGGCCGACCGCCTCGGCCTGCGCGAGCTGCCGCGCATGGAGAAGGTGGGCGACGCCGAACGCGACGCCAAGAAGGCGGCGCGCGCCGAGCGCCGCGCGAAGAAGGCCCGTGACGCATGAAGCCGGCGGAGACCGCGGCCGTGAACCATGCGGCGCACGACGATCCCGCCGTGCGCCGATTCCGGTCGCATCTCCTGTCCGAGCGCAACGCATCCGCCCACACAGTGGCGGGATACGAGCAGGACATCGCCCAGTTCGCCGCGTTCCGATGGGGCGCCGACGCGCAGCCTCCGTTCGCATGGGAACGCATCGGGCAGGAGGACGCCCGCAGCTTTCTGATGGCGTTCGCCCGCGAAGGCGCCCGACCCGCCACCACACGGCGCAAGCTCGCCTCGATGCGCTCGTTCTTCAAGTACCTCCAGCGCGAAGGCGCCGCCGCGGCGAACCCGTTCGCCGGCCTGCGCGGCCCCAAGCTTGCGAAGCCGCTGCCGAAGGTGCTGACCGTCGACGAGGCGAAGCGCTTCGTCGAGGCGCCGGCGAACGATCTGCGCCAGCGCCTTGCCGCCGGCGAGAGGCTTTCGCCGGAAGGCGTGTATTCAAGGCTCAGGGACGCCGCCATATTCGAGGCTCTATACTCCACCGGATGCCGAATATCCGAGGTGATGGGCCTCACATGGGGGCAGATCGACTTCAGGTCCGGCGGAGTTGTGGTGACGGGCAAAGGCTCGAAGCAGCGCCTGTGCGTGCTCGGGGCGCACGCGCTCAAGGCTCTTGGCGAAGCGCGCTCGAAGGCGGACGAGATATGGCCGGGAAGCGCGGAAGATGCGTCACGCCTCTTTCTCAACGAGCGCGGCCGCCCGCTCACCGCGCGCGACGTCGAGCGGCGCATGAAGGTGTGGCTCGCCGCGGCCGACCTTCCCTCGGACCTCACGCCGCACAAACTGCGCCACACGTTCGCCACGCATCTGCTCGACTCCGGCGCGGACCTAAGGAGCGTGCAGGAGATGCTCGGCCACGCATCGCTTTCCACAACGCAGATCTACACGCACGTCTCGATCGAGCGCCTCAAGGACGAATACGCGAAGTCCCACCCGCGCGCATGATTTGTCCGCCAGAGCGCGTCTTCGCTTGCCATCTCATGGGGCGATATGGTAAGATTGCTCTGCCATGAGAACAACAGCCACCATTCTTCTTGCCGCGATGGCGGCAGCTGCGTACGCGTTCGCTCAGAACGCGGTAAAGGCGAATGCCGAGTATCCCGAGTTCTACAACGGGGATTCGGCGAAGGGCATAGACTTCGTGCAGTCGATAAAGGTCCTTGCGCCGCGCCAATGCTCGAACGTGAAGGGCGACGTGACGGTCGTCTTCGAGGCGAAGGGCATGACGCGCGTTCTGGCGCGCTGCTGGAAAGGCGGAGGGGAATGGGGTGCCGACGCGGTGCTTGCCGACGTGAAGCTTGGCGAGGACGCGCGCGGAGAGTTCGTGTTCCATGCCGACCGTTTCCCCGCTGGGCCTACAACCATCCGCCTGCAGGCGATCGACGGCAGGGGACGTCAGGACTATTGCGAGCTTCAGCTCTACAATCTAGGCGGAGTATCGTGGAAGCAGGGAATCCCGAACCGCGATCCGCCGGGCGCGAAGGGGATGAAGCTCGTCTTCAAGGACGACTTCGACGGCCCGCTCTCGATCTCGCCCGATGGACGCGGCGCGAAGTACGCCGCGCACAAGACGGGCGGCGGCGACTTCAGCGGCTGGCCGTTCAGCGATCCTGAAGGCGACTGCCTGCCTTTCGGCCAGCAGGGCACGTATCTGCGCATCCACGCCTCGAAGCCGTTCGGAACAAAGGGGCGCACTGGCATTCTCTCGTCCATTCGCCCGGACGGCACGGGCGTAGCTGTGCCCGTTCCCTCATACTTCGAATGCCGCCTCATGTGCCATTCGGCGCCGGGAAGCTGGGGCGCGTTCTGGACTCTTTCGAAGGGCACTATCGGAATGAAGAAGGACGATCCGAGGTATGAGATCACGAAGAGCGCCGGATGCGACGAACTCGACGTGATCGAATGCTACGGCGGATATGGTCCCGGAAATCCGAACCACGGCGGACGCTACGGCGTGACAACGCACTGGTGGAGGCAGAAAGACATGGGCAAGGCCCCTCATGCGTTCCCCGACGCGCTGAAGATGGCGGGCGGCTCGTCGTGGAGCTGGACGTTTCACACCTACGGCCTCGCTATCACCGAGACCGACACCATCTACTACTTCGACGACGTCGAGGTGCTCAGGCATCCTACCGGTCCAGTCAGCAGGTCGCAGGACACATGGTTCCTGATAAACTACGCAATCTCCGGCATCAGCGGCTGGCCGTACGACGTTGAGCACTACGGAAACGAGAGCGACATGTGGGTCGACTGGGTGCGAGTGTACTGCGGAAAAGAACTTCCGAAGGACTTCGGCGAAATCCCAGTTGTAGGCGTCAAGGGCACGATCGGGGTGAGCTTCACAAGCGGCAAGCACGACGACGCCGTTCTCCGCGAATGGGACATCGCCGGCGATCTAGAGCGCGCGCAGTCCGGCTGGAACAACGTCAAGGTGGCAGGCGGTGCAAAGACTGGTGATCTTCGTGACTCATGCGGGGTCGCCACTTCTGCCGCCGTCACGCTCGGCAAGGGCGCGCAGCACGAGCGTTGCGAGGGATGGGGGTTCGGCGGGGCTGATTTGCGCCTGCACCGCGGCGCCCTAAGGGACGCGCCGTTTTCCGTATCCGGAGTGCCGTTCGCAAAGTACGACCTCGTTGTCCATCTCGGCGCGGGCGTCAACGGATGGAAAGGAGACGTCGTGCTCCTCAACCGCGCCGGGGAGGAGATCGGCGCGCGTGCGGTTAACTTTGGCTGGATTGGGAATGGGCGCTACGTGGAGGCGACGCGCGAGAAGGGCACCGACTCCGACAAGGCGGACTGCGTGGTCGTGTTCCGAGGGCTGACGGAACGCGAGTTCTCCGTCAAGACGGTGCATCGCGGAGGCAAGGGCGCCGCCTCGGTCGCAGGCTTCCAGATCGTCCCACGTGGCAAGCGCGCAGACAGTTGACGGCGTCATGATTCCAGTTCCGGCTTGCGGGCACGGGGGAGATTTTGATATATTATCGTCAAAGCAGAAAATGAAGCTTAGCAAAGTCTTGTCAAAAGGAGAGGTGAAATGAGAAGAACAGGTTTGATTCTGGCGTGTGCGGCGCTGTGCGGCCTCGCGCATGGCGTGGAGTTCACGCTCGGCGTGGGCGCATACGAAGGAAGGGCCGCGTTCAAGCAGCTGCGCATAGTGGACGCATCGGGCAAAGAGGTGTATTCGAACGACTTCGCCTCGCCCGACTCGGTGAAGGGCTGGATTCCCGCCGGGCGCGGCGAGTGGAAGTGCGGCGGCGGAACCCTGGAGCAGGCGTTCGACGGGCTTGGACGCGAGGCGGCGACGCTGTCGATCCCTCGGAAGTTCCGCAACGTCACGATCACTATGAAGGCGATGCGCGTGGACGGCAAGGAGGGCTTCATCGTGCCCACCGGCAAGATCAACGTCAGCGGCGGCGGCGAATGGGTGATCTTCGGCGGCTGGGGAAACACGTCCCACGGAATCGAGCAGCCGCCGTTCGCGCACAGGACGATTCCCGGATCGATCGAGAAGGGGCGCTGGTACGACGTCAAGGTGGAATGCGCGGACGACCGCATCCGCGCGTGGCTCGACGGCGAGCTCGTGATGGAGTCGTCTGCGCCCGTGGACACGTCGACGCGTCCTGCGGCGGTCGCGCCGGTGAAGAACGCCAAGGCGCGCAAGTACAACCCGATGATTTTCGGCCACTTCATCGAGCACTTCGACACGCAGGTGTACGGCGGCATCTTCTGGCCTAAGCATCCGCTCTCCGACGAGGACGGCTTCCGCAAGGACGTGATCGAGGCGCTTCGCGACATCAAGTGCCCCATCGTGCGCTGGCCCGGCGGCTGCTACGTCTCTGACTACCACTGGAAGTGCGGCGTGGGCCCCAACCGCCAGCCGATGTGGAACAAGGCGTGGGCCGTGGAGGATCCCAACACCTTCGGCACCGACGAGTACGTAAAGTGGTGCCGCAAGGTGGGCTGCGAGCCGTACATCTGCACGAACGCGGGCACCGGCAACGAGGAGGAGATGAGCGACTGGGTGGAGTACTGCAACCTCAAC
>CAMIVJ010000197.1 GCA_946401765.1 uncultured bacterium
CCGGTTGGCGTGCGCGTCTCCATCGCCGCCGCGATGCAGGCCAATTCCGTAGTATCGCTTTTGCTTGGAGAAGAACCATGAAACAACTGACAATCGGAAACAGAACGTTCACGAACCGCTTCTTCCTCGGAACGGGGAAGTTCGCGTCCAGCGAACAGACGAAGGCCGCGCTTGCCGCAAGCGAGACGGAGCTCGTCACGGTAGCCCTTACGCGCGTCCACGAGGGAGATACGTCCGGCGACGACATATTGAAGGCAATCGACCGCAGCAGAGTGGAGGTGATGCTCAACACGTCCGGCGCGCGAAATGCTGACGAGGCGGTGCGCATCGCGAAGATCGGCAAGGCGGCGGGGTTCAACTGGCTGAAGATCGAGGTGCATCCCGACGCCCGCTATCTTCTGCCGGATCCCGTGGAGACGCTGGCGGCCGTGCGCGAATGCGCGAAGCTCGGCATGGTGGTGCTGCCGTACATCAATGCCGACCCAGTGCTGGCGAGGCATTGCGAGGACGCGGGCGCGGCGGCGGTGATGCCGCTCGGCTCGCCCATAGGATCCAATCGCGGAATCCGCACGCGCGACATGATCGAGATCATCGTCGAGCAGAGCCACGTTCCGATCGTCGTGGATGCCGGAATCGGCCTCCCCAGCCATGCGGCGGAGGCGATAGAGCTTGGCGCGGACGCCGTTCTCGCCAACACGGCTGTCGCCGCCGCGGGCGATCCGGTGAAGATGGCCGAGGCGTTCAAGCTGGCAGTCCGCGCGGCGGAGCTCGCGCTTGAGGCCAAGCCGCCGCGCACGTCGGCGACGGCAAACGCCACAAGCCCAATGGACATATTCAAGTAATGTTTCCTCTTCTCAAATACAGCGATGCCGAAGTCGAGGCGTTTGTCGCAAATGCCACGGCTGGCGCAGTGCGCGCCTCGCTCGCCAAGGACCGGCACGATTGGTTCGACCTGCTGAATCTCATAAGCGGGGCGGCCCGTCCGTTCCTGCCTGAGATGCGCCGACTCGCGCAGATCGCCCGCCGCCGCTACTACGGCAAGACGGTAAGCGTCTATGCCCCGCTTTACATCGGCAACACGTGCATCAATTCCTGCCGGTACTGCGATTTCCGCCGCCAGCACACGGGAACTGTGCGGCGCAACCTGACGCTCGATGAGATTCGCTCCGAAGCCGAGGCCATCCGCAAGACCGGAATCGACTCGCTCCTGGTGGTGGCGGGCGAAGACCCGAAGGTGAACACCGTTGCACACCTCGCCGAGGTTGGACGGATGCTTAAATCGGTCTTCTCCTATCTCGCGCTGGAGGTCGCGCCGCAGGCCGAAGAGGGCTACCGCGAGCTTTTCGCGGCTGGCTTTGAAGGATTGACCTGCTTCCAAGAGACATACGACCAAACTCTCTACCGTGAAATGCACCCGGCCGGGCCTAAGGCGGACTATGACTGGCGGCTCAACACGCAGCTTCGCGCCGGACGGGCAGGATTCCGCATTCTCGGATGTGCTTTTCTTCTTGGGCTCGGACCTTGGCGGAGGGAGGCGGTAAGCCTTGCCGCGCACGCCTTCTATCTTATGAAGGAATGCTACGAGGCGAAGGTTCAGTTCGCGTTTCCGCGCATCTGCCGCACCGACGGCGGTTTCGCGCCGCCATGTGAAGTGGACGACGGCGATCTTGAGCAGATGATGCTTGCGTTCCGCATCGTGTTCCCGCAATGCTGCATGACTGTGTCGACGCGCGAGGCGCCTGCGTTCCGCGACCGAATAGTGCTGACTGCAGCCGACAACATGAGCGCAGGTTCTCGCGTGACGCCTGGCGGCTATGCTGTCCTGGAAAAGGAGACTTCCGCCGATGTGGCACAGTTCACGCTCTCGGACGGGCGCCCTCCGGCGGAGGTCTTCGCTGCGATCCGGGCTGGAGGGCAAGAGGTCGTCTTCAAGAACTGGGACAACCGAATATGAGAGACTGTCCATAGAAGTTGCCTATGCCTAAGTATCGTATTTACCGATTACCCTATGCTGGCTGCGGCATGGTAAAATAGACGGCATCAATGCAAACCAACCCAGGAGAACCTAATGGACGACAGGCAGGAACTGAACCGCAACCTCGCGCAGATGCTCAAGGGCGGCGTGATAATGGACGTGACGACGCCCGAGCAGGCTAAGATCGCCGAGGCCGCAGGCGCGTGCGCGGTGATGGCGCTTGAGCGCATCCCCGCCGACATTCGCGCTGCTGGCGGCGTCTCGCGCATGAGCGACCCCGCGATGATCAAGGGCATACAGGCGGCCGTCTCGATTCCCGTGATGGCGAAGTGCCGCATCGGGCACATCGCCGAGGCGCGGATTCTCGAGGCAATCGAGATCGACTATATCGACGAGTCGGAAGTTCTCTCGCCCGCCGACGACGTGCGCCACATCGACAAGACGAAGTTCGCCGTGCCGTTCGTGTGCGGCGCGCGCGATCTCGGCGAGGCCCTGCGCCGCATCGGCGAAGGGGCCACCATGATCCGCACGAAGGGCGAACCCGGTACGGGCGACGTGGTGCAGGCCGTGAGGCACATGCGCAAGATGCAGAGCGAGATCCGCCGCGTCGTGTCGCTGCGCGAGGACGAGCTATACGAGGCGGCGAAGGAGCTTGCCGCGCCGCTTGACCTCGTCAAGTACGTCCATGAAAACGGCAAGCTGCCAGTCGTCAACTTCGCGGCAGGCGGCGTGGCGACGCCCGCCGACGCCGCGCTCATGATGGAGCTCGGCGCGGAAGGGGTGTTCGTTGGCTCCGGCATCTTCAAGAGCGGCGATCCCGCGAAGCGCGCCGCCGCGATCGTGCAGGCCGTCACGAACTGGCAGGATTCGAAGCTGCTCGCGAAACTTTCCGAGAACCTTGGTCCCGCAATGGTCGGCATCAACGCAGACGAGATCGAGACGATAATGGAAGAGCGCGGGAAGTAGTGTAATGTTGCCAATGTGAAAATGTTGCCAATGGCCAATACCCAATGGCCAATTGGAAAATGACAATTTTCATGTGGAGTCGCGTGATGAAAGTTGGAGTTCTAGCTGTACAGGGGGCGTTTGCCGAGATGGAGGCGTACTGGCGCGCGCAGGGTGCGGAGGTGTTCGAGATCCGGCAGCGCGCGGATCTGAAGAACGGCATGGACATGCTTGCGCTGCCTGGCGGCGAATCGACCGTGCAGGGCAAGCTGCTGAACGACCTCGGCCTATTCGCGCCGTTGAAGGAGCGCATCGACGGCGGACTTGCCGTGTTCGCCGTCTGCGCAGGGCTGATTCTGCTTGCGGAAAAGATCGAAGATCCCGGCAGCCGAGACGCCACTCGTCCGGAGACATGGTTCGGCGTTCTGCCCGTCACCGTGCGGCGCAACGCCTACGGGCGCCAGCTGGGCAGTTTCAGGACAGTCGGCATGTTCGATGGCCAACCGGATGTGCCTATGACGTTCATCCGCGCGCCGGCCATCACCGCCGTCTCGCCGGATGTCGGAGTGCTTTCAACCTTTGACGGCGCGCCCACCGCCATCCGTTGGCGCAACATCACCGCCTTCACCTGGCACCCCGAACTCAACTGACAATCTCCTTACTCCAATGAATCCATTCAATGCGAAACCAGATTACGACACTTCAGGACGCGCTCGAAACGCGCTTTTTCGCACCGTTGCGCCGTCCGCGCACGCGGCGCGTGGGCGTTGAACTTGAGTTTCCCATTTGGAACCGCACGCCGGGTACGCCAACGGACTTCGCCGCCGTGCATGCGGCGACGGACGACTTCCTCTCCCGCTTTCCCTTCTCCGACCAGGTGCGCGACGACACGGGCAACATCTACCGCGCGACCGACCCCAACACGGGCGACGAACTTTCTTTCGACTGCTCCTACAACACGTTGGAAATCTCCTTCGGCCCCGATGAGAACCTGATTGAGACGCATCGCCGCTTCACCGCTTATTACGCCGCGTTGCAGGAGGCGCTAGGGCGGCAGGGACACGCCCTCACCGGCATGGGGATCAACCCCCGGTGGCGGGAGAACCGTCCCGACCCCATCGGAAACGGACGTTACCGGATGCTGCTCCACCACCTGAAGTCCTACTCCAAGTACGGCGGCTCGCCGCGATTCCACGACCATCCCGAATTCGGTCTCTTCTCCTGCGCCTCGCAGACGCAGGTGGACGCGGACGAGGAAACGGTCGTTCCCCTGATCAACGCCTTCAACCTCCTGGAACCTTTCAAGGCCGTCCTCTTCGCCAATTCGCCCTTCGGCAAGCGAAATGAAACGCTGTGCGGACGCGACAGTCTCTGGAGCAAGAGCCTCCATGGGCTGAACCCGCACAACTGCGGCATGTACGGCGTCACGGTCCGGTCGCTGGCGGACGTCATGGGTTATCTGGAATCGACCAGTATCTACTGCGTCGAACGCGGCGAACGCTACATCAATTTCGCCCCGGTCCCGCTCCGTGACTATCTGCAGCTCGGAAACGTCGTGGGTGAATACTGGGATGCGACGGCGAAGATCCATCGCAAATGCCTCATTTCGCCGCTCCCCTCCGACGTCGCCTGGTTGCGTCCGTTCAAGTTCGAGGACCTCACCCAACGCGGGACGGTGGAGTTCCGTTCCGTCTGCGAACAGCCCGTGCGGGAGGCGTTCGCCTCCGCCGCGTTCCATGCGGGACTTGCCGAACGCATCACGAAACTTTCCGACGTCATGGCGGGCGACACCATCCTTTACGGACATGGCTACGGTGCGGTGGAGTTGCGCAGCTTGATGATCCGCCGCGACTGGCCATCGTTCATCGACCGCAAGGCCCTGTCCGTGCAGCTTCACCGCATCCTGGACGTGGCGGAGGAAGGACTTGCCCGGCGCGGTTTCGGCGAAGAACCGCTTCTTGCGCCGTTGCGCCGTCGCGCCGACACGCTCACAAGCCCAGCCCGTGAACACCTCGCGCGTCTCGAACGCGGCGAATCCATTGAATCCATCGCCCTCGACTACGGTTCGGCAGAGGAGGAACGCCATGCTTGACGTTCGCAAGCCCCGACTGCGCCCGTACGCGCTCGAAGGAAACTTCGGGCTCGAGCGCGAGTCCCTGCGCGTGACTGCCGAGGGACGGATGGCGCAGACGCCACATCCGTTTCCGCCCGACCACCCGCGCATCGTCCGCGATTTCTGCGAGAACCAGACGGAGATCAACACCGGTGTCCATCCAACGGCGGAAGCGGCAGTTGCGGAACTGAAGGAAATCGACGCGACGATCCGCGCGGCCATCGCGCCGCAAGGGGAACAGTTGTGGACGAACTCCAACCCGCCGCCGATCTCCGACGAATCTGAGATCGTCCCCGCCCGTTTCGAAGGCGCGCGCGTGGGGAAATTGACCTACCGCAACTACCTCGCCGCGAAATACGGCAAGCGATTGATGGCGTACTGCGGCATCCACTTCAACTTCTCGTTCGGCGAAAGGCTGGTCGCGGCGGCGGGAGTGGACCGCGACGCGCTTTATCTCCACGTGGCCGCGCAGTGCGTCAAGTGGGGATGGGCGATCGTCGCGTTGACCGCCGCCAGCCCGGCAGGACAGTATGCGAGCGTGCGGTGTTCGGAACGTGGCTACTGGAACAGTTTCGTGCCCGTGCTGGACTTTTCAAGCGTGCGGGCATACGCAAAAAGCATTGCGCGATATGTCCAAGACAGGCTACTCATCGCGCCGAGCGAACTCTACTACCCCGTGCGCCTCAAGCCACGCGGCCCGAACAATCTCCTGACGCTCGCAGAAAACGGCATCGACCACATCGAGATAC
>CAMIVJ010000198.1 GCA_946401765.1 uncultured bacterium
CAAGTTGTTTCAAATAGTTGTTTCCAATCATCAGAAGGCTCGGCGGTGAATTACGAGATGCGCCCGGCACATCAGGGCGCATCCGCGAATCGTAGGGCAGATGCATTGATAGCCTGGTCTAGCCAGACCTAGCATCTAGGCACTCTCGATGGGGCCCTAAAGAGGGTCAATTACCGCACGTAGAGCGTCATGCCTACGCGGAACAGCTTCGCTTCGGTGCCATCGGCGGATATCCTGATGTCGTATCCGCGCTTCTTCCACTCGGAGACATCGGGTTTGCCGGTGATTCTGCCATCCGTGCTCCTTGCGAAGAGGATTGCACCGCCATGCGGAGCGAAGTTGGGGATTTCAAGCTTCGCGTCTGAGAGATCAAGAGCGCCATTGGCCTCGATGAGGTCGCCGACGTCCAACCTGATTGCGCCCTTCACCACGGCGTCGCAGTCCAGAACGATTGTGCCCACCGTACCGTCGCCGCCGGGAATGAGCGCCGAGGTGACGACGAGCGTGCCGTTGCGGACCGTGCCAGTGCCGGAAACGGCCTGCTGCTCGAACGAGCCGCCGCTGAGGTCCACCACCGCGCCCTCCGCCACGTCGAGGCAGTAGAGCACGTCGCCCTGGGTGAGAGTGGAGTTCTCGGTGATGGTGGGCACGACGTCCGGGCCCATCGCGTTGTTGATGCGCAGCTGCCTTTCGGAGAGCGCCGCGCTCCACACGCGCAGCTCGTTGTAGTCGGCCATCGCGTCCCAGTCGCCCCAATGCGAGTGGCCGATCCAGAAGTTGTTCTGCACGATCGTAGCGGTGGACCAGTTCGTCACGTCGATGCTCTTGACCCTCAGCGCCTCCGAGCCGACGGCGTCGAAGATGTAGAGCGTGACGGTGGCGGTGTTGCCGCCCTTTGGCTGCACGACCGCCGCCACATGGTATTCCTTGTTGGCCGTGACGTTGGACGAGCCGATCGCCTCGTTGTTGGAGGTAGTCGCGCCGACCGCGCGGAACGAAGGATAATTGCCCGCGCCGCTCTTGAGCGCGAGAATCAGCCCCGTGAGCGCGCCGCCGGTTCCCTCCGGATTCGAGGAGTTGCCGAACGCGAACGCCTGCGCCCAGTTGCGCAGCTCGCGCGGAGTTGTCCAGAGCTCGATGGTGAACGGAATGTCGCCGCCGGGAACGATGTTGGACCCGAAGTCAACCCAGGAGGATCCGCGCGGGCCGCCGAAGAGGCGCAGCGAGGTGTTCCCCAGAAGCGCGGGCGTGGTGCCGCCCTTCAGCACGCCGTCGTTGTCGCCGATCAGGTCCTTGCAGCTGCCGTTGAAGTTCCAGCGGTGCAGGAGGTAGTTGTTCTCTGCGTCGCCAGATGCCGCGAGGGAGTTGCCGACATTGTCGCCGGGCAGAGCGTCCGGCCCGAGCAGCGCGTTCGCGGTAAGCTCGGCGTCAGATAGCACGCCGTGCCAGATTCGCACTTCGTCGTAGATGGCGTGGGCGTCCTTGTCGCCGCCGAACTGCGAATGGCCGATGTAGAACTTCGGCGCAACGAACTTGGACAGGGTCCATCCCGGCACGATGCCCACTCCGGACTTTTCGATCACGCCGGTGGTGACGTTGCGGCGCGCCCAGCGGAGCTTCGTGGTGCCGTCGGCATTTGTCGTGAACGTCACCGAGATGTGGTACTTCGTGTTGGCCGCGTACTGCGCCATCGTGTTGGAGAAGGTGGTCTTCTTGTCAGAGCTGGAAGTGCCGTCGTTCACCTCCACCACGTCCTTGTTCACATCGGTGCTGCAGGACCACGCCATCTGGAAATAGTGCCTTGTGTCGGAACCGTAGTCAACCACGCGGCTCCAGGTCCTCGTGTCCGTGCGGGTTGCCCAGATCTCGATTGTCGCGGCGTCGGTCGGCACGATCTCGACGCCGAGCTGCAGAGAGCCGGCGCTGTTGGCGTCGCCCGTGAGACACACTGCCGTCTCGTCTTCGTTGAACGAAATCGCATCGCCGATTCCCGTGGCCTCCAAACCTCCGACGGAGTCGATGTAGTCTCCGTTGAAGCTCCAGCGGTGCTTCAGCTGCGGCTTCGGGTGGTTGGGCACGAAGAGCGTGCCCTCGTCAACCGTGAACGTATCCACCGGGGGAAGCTTGTCCATCGCCAGCGATCCGCTTCCCTTCTTGACGACCTTGCCCTCCGACTTGTACGAGCCAAGGCCGAATGCATGGACCGTGTTGTTGCCCACGTCGAACGTCAATCCCTTGTCGCCCACGGTGACGTCGCCGAGGTTGCGGAAGTAGTCCACTATCGTCGCCGCATTGCCGTATGCCTCGATCGTGCCGCCGTCCGCCACCAGAGTGCCCTTTCCGGCGATCTGGCCAACATAGGGCGCTACGATCTTGCCGCCGTCGTGCACGTACACCGTGCCCTTGCCGTCTGCGGCATGGGCGAGGTTCACTCCCTTGGGCGCGTTGACCACGCCAGTGCCGCTCACGTCCAGAAGGCCAGTGCCGCTTTCGGCGACGAGAAGCGGATACGAGACGGAGGTGTAGGTTCCACCAGTAATGATGTACTTGCCCACGCTGCCGGCGTAACGCCCGATGGCGGTGTAGTTCGCCGGGCAGGATACGTCGCCGCCGCTCTGCAAGAAGTCGCCGAGGCCGTACGCGCCGATCTGGAAACTGTCGTTGGCGGTGAGCGTGCCGCCTTCCATGCGGTACACGCCGTGGCCAGATCCAATGCCGTTGTACTGGTTGTTGACGCCGCCGATGCGCGCGTCCTGGCCGCTCACGGCCACGACATCGCCCTCGCTCTGCACCACCTCGCGGTCGCCGTGGTCGCCGATGAAGAAACGGCGGGTGGAGAAGGTTCCAGCTCCGTCCTTGACGAACTGCACGTTACGTCCCACCTCGGCGTCGGTGACAAACATGTCGCCGGAAGCATTGCGCGTCGCACCCTCAGCCGCATTGACGATCACCTTTCCGGCGACGCCGCCCATCCACTTGTTCTGAAGGTATTTCACCACCGCAAGACGGTCTTCGTCGGAGAGGACGGTGTTGAAGCAGATGAGCTCGGAGAGCTGCCTGCCCGCCGTGCGCTCACCGCTGGAGAGGTTGCGGTCGTTGGTTAGCGAGTCGGAGCAGCAGTCCTGGAACAGGGTGGTGGAGAGCACCAGGAACCGCGTTGGGTCGGGATATTCGTTCGTCCAGTCAACCCGCTCCGTTCCGTTCCAGAAGGAGTCGAACTTCGTGTACTGGTTGTTGCCGTACTGTCCGGCGGGGCCGCGGTGGAAGTGGTAGGCTCCGCCGCCGCCGTTGATGTCGCCGAGGAGGAAGGCGTCCTGATGCTTGTCGATCTTTATCACCCAGAAGACGGTGCGGAGATTCGTGAAGCGCTGGTAGGTCATGTCCTTCAGGCTGTTGATCGCGCCGAAATCGACAGTAGGGAAGCCCCATGAATGCGCGTCGAACACAGGCTTGTTGGCGGTTGAGGTGGCGACCACGTGGTTCGCGTCCTTGGAAGTCCACGTGTTGACGGTGCCGTCTGCGTTCACCGAGAGGGTGGAAGCGTCGGCGGCGTCGAGCCAGAAGCATGCGCTGTCGAGAATGGCTGGCACCGGCTCGTCGGTCTTTATCGCCGAGGAGACGACCGTTCCGCCGAGATAGTCGCCCACCGTTATGCGCGAGACCTTTAGCGAATGGCCGTTCAAGTCAAGCGACGCGCCGCCGGCAATCGTCACAGTGCCGAGAGCAGACCAGTCGCAGTCTGCGCCGAGCGTCACGGCGTCGCGCCCAGATCCCATCGTGAAGTTGGCTGCGTCGAAATGGATTCCGTCGCCGCCGTTGATGTAGATGATCATTGGAACGTCGCCGCTGTTCGTGCCGCCCTGTCCGCCCCAGGTGTCGCCGCAGATGATCTGGAAGCGGTGCCATCCCTCGGTGACCACGCACGAGCCGGCGAGCCCCGACTGGTAGGTGCTTGTGATGGCCGCCATTTCGCCGTCGATGGCAAATGCGAACTGGTCGTCGTAGTTGACGCTGATGTACCACTGGCCTGCCTGCGCCGGCGTCACGTAGAACCAGCCGTCGTAGCGCAGCAGCGAGACGTCAAGGTAGATGTTCGCCCAGATGGTGTTCTTTCCCACGAGCTTGGACACGTCGCCCTCTCCGCAGCGGGTGTAGAAGTCGGGCGGTGTCAGAGTCCAGGTGTCATCGGGGTATCCCTTGCTGGTGTTGCTGTTGTAACGCTCAGCGCCGTAGCAGAAGCGTCCCCACTGCGTGGCGGGGTGTTCGAGCGCGCCCACCTGGAAACGGCGCCAGGGAACGGACGTCGTGCCCTCGGGAAGCGTGAACGTGGTGTTTCCGCTCACCTTGACCGTGGTGTTGGCGCCAGGCACCGCGTTCGCCATCACCGCGCCGGAGGCGTCGCGGCATTCCCAGTTCGCAGGGTCGCCAAGGTTCGCCGCGTCGCCGCCGCCAGTCCATAGCGCGGTGGCCGGGCAGGTGGATGCGCCGCCGTCGGTGCGTACGAGCGCCACCTCGTCGAAGCCGTTCGCGAAGGCGCCGGTGTTCGGAGAGAAGAACTGAAGCGTGTATTCGCCGGCGTCGGCGATCGCGACGCTCTTCTCAAAGGAGCCGAAGAGGTCGGCCGTGGAGACTATCGTTTCGTCGACGACGGCCGTGCCGTCGCCCTTGAGGAGGCGCACGTTTGTGGTGCCGCCCACGTAGTACGGGCGGGCGAAGTAAATGAACGACAGCCTGTACGTGCCGGGATCAGTCACTGTCACCGTCTGCTCGGCGCATGCGTCGCCGTAGTTGCTGCCAGTCTCAAGGAATAGCGCCCACTGGCCCACCGGCATTCCCGGCGGAATCAGCGCGCTGGTGCTGTTAGGCGCTGCCATGCGCGCAACGCCCACCTTGCCCGCGCCATCGCCCTTGCGCCAGCCGTTTATCATCGTGCCCACGTCGAAGTCGCCGTATGTGCCGGAGTTCACCGGCACATATGCATCCTCGAACTTGCCGTTGACGACGAGGTTGACGGAATCGTCCACGTTGTCCCACTTCGCGAACACCACGTTGTCGTACAAGGTGGTCCAGTCGGCGCTGCTCGTCCCCTGGCTGAAGAGCAGCGTGTAGGCGCCTGGCTCGTCAATCTTCATCGTCGCCTGGAAGCGGGCGAAGGCGGCACTTCCAACAGGGCGGATCATGCCTACGGCATTCGTCACCGCACCATGCACGAGGTAGATCGTCGTCACGCAGCCGAACCGTGTTCCAGAGTCCACCCGCCCGGCGTATGCGAACGAAAGCCGGTACGTGCCTGTCTCCTCTACGTTGAACGTCTGCTCGAAGGTGCCCGCCTTCTGGCAGTAAAGAGTGTATTTCCGCACGGCGAGCGCGCCATTGACCCATGTATTGTTTCCCACTGAAAGCCCTATGCCGCCGGTGCATGTCCAGCCAGGGTTCACAAACCCTTCGCCGGTCATGTACGACCAGCTCCCAGAATTCTGCGTGACCGTGCCCTCGTCGAACGTGCCGTTCGTGAGCAGGTTCGGTCCCGCAAAGCCGCACGCGGCAAGCAGCGAAACCGTCAAAGCCAGCATTCTTGAACACTTCATGCAACCACTCCTTCTTTTCCGTTTGCCAAGAAAACCATAGAGCCTTCCCCATAGTTTTCTGCGACAATTATATCACACCTCCGCCAGCGGAATCAAGCCACTTTTGCGTGCAGGCGAGATACGCAGTCTCGTTGTATATCTCCGTCTCGCCGCGCGCAAGCACCGCCGCCATGAGGATGTTCTCGGTGGCG